>CAUJGC010000096.1 GCA_963169075.1 Myxococcota bacterium | reverse complement strand
CGCCCCCCGGGGGGGCCCGGGCGGGTTTCGTGCGTCTCCGCCCGGTGGCCCTGCCCTTTCCCACGCCGGGGGGGTTACCCTCGCGGGGGGGACCGGCCCCGCTCCTCCTGTTCGCTGTGCGGAGCAGGACGTTACGCAGCCGGGGGGGTCACCCCGCCGCCAACCAGAAGAGCAGCGCCCCCAGGCCCAGGCCCAGCCCCACGCCGCAGAGCACCAGGAGCACCACCGCGCCCGTGGAGAGCCCCCGGCGCCGAGGCGCCCCAGGCTCGGGCGCTGCGTCGTGCTCCGCGGCGTCCGACGCCATGGCGGAGAGCCCGACGGTGGTGGCCTCGCCTTGGGCCGCGTGGACCGCCAGGCGGCTGGAGGACGAGGAGGCCGCCGGAGGCGCCTTCGCCAGCAGCGCCGCAGGCGGCGGCGTCATCCGCCGCGCGGTGGTCGGGCCGTCCAGGTCGTCGGCCCGCAGGCGCGGCGGCTCCGGGATCGTCAGCTCGGGGATGTAGCCCCGGCTGGGCAGCGGCGCCGTCGGCTCCATGCTCAAGCGTGGAGCCGGACGCAGCGTCGTCTTCTCCTCCTCCCCCCCGAAGCTCACCTCCCCGGGAAAGGTGTGCGCATGGAGCGCCGTCGCCTCGCCTGTGAAGTCTCCCTCGTCGGTGGTGTCGCGGAGCGCCTCCACCGCCAGGTCGCGGAAGAGCGCGTGCGGGAGCCCCGCCGTCGGCTCGATCCCGAAGGCCGCCAGATCGTCGATCTCGCCCGTCGCGTCCGTGATCACCACGCTGGAGGAGCCCGAGCGGCTCGCGTCCTCCGCCTCCGGGCGCTGCTCCTTGAAGTACATCCCCGAGCGCATCGCCACCGGACGGATGATGCTCCGCTGCGGCTGGAGGTGCAGCGCCACCGGCTCCCGCAGCGCCTCCCGCAGCAGCCGCCCCAGCTCCGCCGCCGACCCCGGGCGCCCCTCCGGCGTCTTGGACAGACACGCCAGGATCACCTCCGCCAGCGCGTCCGGCACGAACACGTCCGGGTTGATCAGGCGCGGGTCCGGCGCCGGCTCCGTCAGGTGGTCCGTCACCACCGCCAGCGGCGAGTCCCCCGTGAAGGGCAGCCGCCCCGTGAAGAGCAGGAAGAGCGTCACCCCGAACGCGTAGAGATCCGCACGCGGGTCCAACACCTCACCCCGCGCCTGCTCCGGCGCCATATACTCCGGCGTCCCCGCCACACGCCCCATCCGCGTCGATGTCGTGTCCTGCGAGCCCTCGCCGCTCTGGATCTTCGCGATGCCAAAGTCCAGCACCTTCACCTGATCCCGACCCCGCGCGTCCGACACCAGGAAGACGTTCTCCGGCTTCAGATCCCGGTGGATGATCCCCTTCCCGTGCGCCTCCCCCAGCGCCTCGCAGATCTGCGCCGTGATGTAGTGCAGCCGCTCGAACGGCATCGGGAAGTCCTGCTCCAGCGCCTCCGCCAGATCCATCCCCTCCAGCAGCTCCATCGCGATGTAGAGGTCCCCCGTCTCCGCCTCACCGAAGGAGAGCACCCGGATGCAGCGCGGGTGATCCAGCCGCGACGCCGCCAGCGCCTCGCGCTGGAAGCGCGCCTTCAACGTCCGATCCCCCAGCAGGTGCCGATGCAACACCTTGATCGCCGCAGGCTCCCCGCTGGCCTGCCGCACCCCCCGATACACCTTCCCCATCGCCCCCGCGCCGATCAGCTCCCCCAGCGCAAACCCCGCCAGCGTGGCCCCCTCCAACGGGTCGCCCTCCAGCTGGCTCAGGTCCGCGCCGCACCGGTCACAGCGATCCGCGTTGTTGGTCTGGAGCCGCGCACATGTAGGACAAGCGATCATCAATAGGCCTGCTCTGTCTCTCCCGCGAGGGCCGACACGTTCTGACGCCGCGACTATATGCGAGGTCGGTGGGGATGACAATCCACATCCGCGCGACCCCCCCGGCCCCGTAACCTCCTGTTCGCTGCGCTCTCAGGAGGAACGGGGCCGGTCCCCCCCGTGACGGGGGGACACCGACCTCCCTCGCTGCGCTCGCTCGCCACCCCTCCCTCGCTGCGCTCGCTCGCCACCCCTCCCTCGCTGCGCTCGCTCGCCACCCCTCCCTCGCTGCGCTCGCTCGCCAGCGACCCGTCGGTGCCCCCCCGTCACGGGGGGGGCCGGGGCCGTTCGTCCTGCGAAGCGAAGCGCAGCAGGACGTTACGGCCCCGGGGGGGTTGCCGGGGGCGTTCGTCTGGCCGAGCAGGCCAGACGTTACGCCCCCGGGGGGGTTGCCCGCTTCCCTTGCGCGCGCCCGCTGTGCTAGGGTGCCTCCCAGAGACGTGGCTCCGGCCCAGCAATCGTCAGGAGGTGGCAGAGGCTCATGGTGATCTGTAAAAAGTGCGGGCGCTCCAACGAGGACCACTATCTCTTCTGTCTGGGCTGCGGCGCCCGGCTGGCCGACCAGCAGCGCGCTGCCGAGGCGTCCCAGCCTCCCGCCAGCCCCCCCTCCGGCTCCACCCCCGTCCCCCCCGGCGGCTGGGCCGCCTCGGGCGCCGTGGGCTCCAGCTCCGGCTCCACGCCCCCGATCAGCGCCTCCATGCCCCCCTCCCCAGCCAGCCGTCCCGTCAGCTCGGGCGCCCTCGCCGCCGCGCCCACCGCGCCCATGATGCAGCCTGAGCCCGCGCCCGCGCCTGCTCCGGAGCCCGCGCCCGCGCCCGCGCCGCCCCCCCAGGCCGCGCCCCCGGCCCACGACCGGGCCTGCACCAGCTGCGGCACCCCGGTGCCGCCGGACTTCGCCTTCTGCGGACGCTGCGGCACCCGCTTCGTCGAGCCGCCCCCGCCGCCGCCCCCCGAGCCCGCCCCGGCGCCCGCGCCGCGCCCCCTGGCGCGTCTGATCATCATCCAGCCCGACGGGAGCGAGGGCGAGCGCCTCGACCTCTTCGAGGGCGAGCGCATCCTGGGGCGCGGCGACGGCACCCCGCTCGGGAGCGACCCCTTCCTCTCCCCCGAGCATGCCCGCGTCCGCGTCGCCGCCTCCGGCGTCACCGTCGAGGACGTCGGCAGCCTCAACGGCGTCTTCGTCCGCGTCGTCGCCCCCACCGAGCTGCTCGACGGCGCCGAGCTGCGCATGGGCCAGGAGCTGCTGCGCTTCCGCAACCTCCGCCCCACGCCCGCCGCCCTCCCCGAGTCCGGCGACACCCTCCCCCTCACCTCCCCCGCCCCCGACGCCTGGGGGCACCTGGAGCGCGTCATCGCCCCCGAGGTGTCCTCCCACGCCTGGCTCCTCAGCAACCCCAGCGTCGCCATCGGGCGCGACGTCGGAGACATCACCTTCCGCGAGGACGGCTTCGTCTCCGGCCGCCACGCGCGCCTCTTCCATCAAGACGGCCGCGCCTTCGTCGAGGATCTCGGCTCCTCCAACGGCACCTACCTCCGCCTGCGCGGCGCCCGCACCCTCCAGGCCGGCGAGCTGATCCTCATCGGCCAGCAGGTCGTCCGCCTCGCCGTTCTCACCTAGCGCGGAGGCCCCGTGCGCGCACACCCCCGGATCGCGGTCGTCCTGGCGATCAACCTGGAGAGCGACGCCCACCTCGTCTCCGGGGTGGTGCGCAACCTCTCCCTCGGCGGCATCTTCGTCGAGACACACCACATGATGCCCCCCCGCGCCCGCGTCGTCGCCCACCTCCCCATCACCCCCGAGGGCGGCGACGTCAGCCTGGAGTGCGAGGTCTGCTGGTGCCGACCCTTCGACCCCCTCGTCCCCGAAGAGCCCCCCGGCCTCGGCCTCCGCTTTGTTGAGCCCCCCCCGGAGGCCGTCGAGGCCCTCGGGGCCTTCTTCACGAGCCGGACCCCCCCGGCAACCCCCCCGGGGCCGTAACGTCCTGCTGCGCTTCGCTTCGCAGGACGAACGGCCCCGGCCCCCCCCGTGACGGGGGGGCACCGACCTCCCTCGCTGCGCTCGCTCGCCACCGCTCGCGACCCGTCCCCCCAGCGACCCGTCCCCCCAGCGACCCGTCGGTGTCCCCCCGTCACGGGGGGGACCGGCCCCGTTCCTCCTGAGAGCGTAGCGAACAGGAGGTTACGGGGCCGGGGGGGTCATCCGCTCCCGGAAGCGTTGGACCTCTTGGATGAAGGCGTCGCCGCCCCAGTCCTGCGCGAAGGCGTCGGCGGTGTCGAGGAAGGCCTGGATGTGCTCGGTGCCGAGGGCGTGCTCCAGGGTGACGCGGCCTCGGATGAGGGCTTCGACGGCCTGGGGGCGTCGGTCGAGGGCGTGGAGGAGCCAGGCGGCGGTGAGGGCGGCGCGGGCGTAGAGGGGCCAGGCCTCGGCGCGCTGGGCGGCGTCGCAGGCGTCGCGGAGGTGTTGGAGGGCGCGGTCGGGGTCGTCCTCGGCGTGGAGGGAGGCGAGGGCGAGGAGGGCGGCGCCGCGGGCGCCGTCGTCGCGGTCCTGTGAGGCGAGGTCGAGGGCGTGGTGGAGGACGTCGCGGGCGTCGTCGCGGCGCTGGAGGGCCAGGAGGGCCTCGCCCTGGAGGGCGCGGTGGCGGGCGCGGAGGGGGGAGGGCGGGGGGATGGCTTCGGTGAGGAGGTCGAGGGCGGGCTGGGGGGCGTCGTCCAGGAGGAGGGCGCTGGCGGCTTCGAGGGTGGCGCGGTGGGCGACGTCGTGGGCCTGGAGGCTTGCGGCGAGGTCGCGGACGCGCGCGGCGAGTTGTGCGGCGGCCTGGAAGTCGTGGTGGTCGATGGCCTCGGCCTGCTGGCGCTGGGCGGCGCGCTGGAAGGCGGGGAGGTCCTGGGCGGCCTCGGCGTGGTCGAGGGCGCGCTGCCAGGCGTCGCGGAGGGCGTCGGGGTCGCCAGGCGGGTCCACGCGGGCGGCGATCTCGCGGAGGGCCGCGTCGAGGAGGAGGAGGCGGGCGCGCTGGGGGTGCTCCTGCTCGGCGGCGAGGAGGGCGGCCTGGTCGAGGGCGGGGAGGAGGGCGGTGAGGATGCGCCGGGGGTCGGCCTCGGCAGCGGCCAGCTCGGCGCGCTGGAGGTTGCTCTGGAGGGCCTGGAGGCGGAGGGGGAAGGTCTCGGGGCTGGCGAGGGCGGGGAGGTCCTGGAGGGTGCGGGTGAGGGCGCCGCGGAAGAGGTCGGCGGCCTGGAGGAGCTGGCGGAGGTGCTCGGGGAGGGGGGAGGCGGCGGCGTGGTGCTTGAGGAGGAGGGGGAGGGCGCGCTGGAGGGTCTGCTCGGCGCGCGCGGCGAGGTGTTGGAGGAGGTCGGGGGTGTTCACGTGGGGTGCCAGGGGCTGGGGGCGGGGCGCCGTGGGGGTCGGTTGGGAGGGAGGGTGCCCTCCTGCGGGCTCAGGGTGCCTCTTTTGCGCGGCGGGGGCAACCTGACGTCGCAGGCTGCGCGTTGGGGTCGGCGTGTGGGCGGCGCGGCGTCGCAGGCTGCGTGTCTGGGGTGGCGTGTGGGCGGCGTGTCGGGTCAGGCTGCGGTGCGGTGGTCGGTGTGCAGGCGGCGTGTCGGGTCAGGCTGCGCGCTGCGGCCGGTGCTTGGGCGGCTTGGTGTCGCAGGCTGCGCGGTGTGGGTCGGTGATCATGCGGGCGGATGTCGCAGGCTGCGGCGTGGGGGTGGGCAGCGCCCGCCGCTCCGCCGCAGCCTGCGCGGCGTGGTGGGTGATCAGGGGGTGTTCTTGTCGAAGAGCGGGCTGAGGAGGTCGCTCCGGAGCTGGGTGTGCTCGGCGGAGGGGTCGGGGAAGGCGGCGAGGATCGCGACGATCCAGGCGCCGAGGCTGCGCTGGAGGTCGTCGAAGGGGTCGGCGTCCGGCGCAGCGGGCGCGGGGCGGAGGTGGACGCCGAGGAGCGCGCCGATGTGCTCGTTGAGGAGGAGGATCTCGTCGGCTTCGCGGCGGAGGCGGAGCTGGTCGAGGGCCTGGAGGTCTTCGGGGGCGAGGTGCTGGAAGGTGGAGCGGATGTGTTGGTACTGCTCGCGGAGGGGGAGGAAGAGGAAGGCGCGTCCCTGGGGGAAGAAGCGGCGCTGGATGTGCTGTGCGGCGCGGAGGTCGGGGTCGTCGTCGGGGCGCTGGAGGCTGCTGAGGGTGGCGCTGGTGCGGTCGAGGATGCGGGCGTGGGCCTCCAGAGCGAGGTCTGCGCCTCGGGGGGTGTGGAGGTCGTAGGCGCTCTGGAGGTGTCGGAGGGGCTCGGGGATGGTGGGCGGGGTGGTGGTGGGCGGGGCCTCGGCGTTGGCGTCGAAGGCCTCGGTGGCGGCGAGGTGGTCGCGGAGGTGCTGGCGCGCGCGCTGGAGGGGGTCGGGGGCCGCGTCGTCGAGGCGGTCGGCGGCGGCGGCGAGGAGGGCGTGGGTGAGGAGGAGGGTCTGGAGGCGGGTGCGGCGCGGGATGCGCAGCTCCATGCGCTCGGTGAGGCTGAGGCGTGCGATGATGCGGTTGGTGGAGGACATCGGAGGGTTCTCCCAGGCTGTGCGCAGCGCATCAGGCTGCGTCGGCGGCGATAGTAGAGCGCTGTCTTGTGTTGAGCGCGCCTCTCTCCTGGGCGCTCACCCTCTCATGAGGTGTGAAGGTAGCGCGTGAGGTGGGGGTTGGCAACCCCCCCGGCTGCGTAAGCTCCTGCTGCGCTTCGCTTCACAGGAGCAACGCAGCCGGCCCCCCCCGTGTCGGGGGGGCACCGACCGCCCGCGCGTTGCTCGCTCGCCACCGGGCGCGACCCGTCGCCCCAGCGACCCGGCGGTGTCCC
>CAUJGC010000095.1 GCA_963169075.1 Myxococcota bacterium | reverse complement strand
TGGGGTTTTGGGGGGGTTGGGTTGGGTTTGTGGTTGGTGTCGGGGGGTGGTTGGTGGGGGGTTGGGGGGGGGGCGCGCTGGGGGGGTTGGGGGTTCTGGGGGCGCGCGCTGTCGTGGATGCGTGTGGTGAAGGGGACGCCTTGTCCGGCGAGGAAGGCGGTCTGGACGGCAGGCGGGTCGTGCGGGTCGCGCGAGGAGGTGACGCAGAGCATCCCCTCCAGGCCGAGGGTGAGCTGCGCGGCGGAGCGGTAGGGGGTGGGCTCGGTGCGTGCGCAGATGTTGAGTGATATTGATGTCTTGCGAGACTGGTCGATCTGCGCGAGGTAGGCGACGTGGATGGCGTCGAGCGCGGGGATGGAGCCCTGGGCGGTCCAGGCTTCGCGGGCGAGGTGGTAGCGTCCGTTGGGTGTGTCGGCGCCGTGCTCATCCAGAGGGAGGAGGAGGCGCCAGGCCTCGGCTTCGGGGGTGGTGAGGACGTGATCGCAGAGGTGTCGGAGGGCCTGGGCGCGGCTGGTGAAGATGCGGAGGCCGTCGTAGGTGGTGCGCTGGGGGAGGGAGGTGGTCATCGGGTCTCTCCGGGGGCGTCGCGGTCGCGGGTGATCTCCCAGCGGTCGAAGGTCTGCCGCCAGAGGGCGGGATCGAGGGCGGCTTCAGCGGCGGCGCGGGCGCGCTTGTTCCACTGATGCCAGCTCGCGAGGGTGAGGGTCGCCGCGGCGGGGGAGGTGGAGGCGAGGAGGGCGACCTGGCGCTCGCCGTTGAGGTCGTCGCCGCGGCGGAGGGCTTCGCGGAGGGTGTCGCGGAGGTGTTGGAGGGGCGCCCAGGCGTCTCGGAGCTGGCGCGCGGCCTCGTCGGGCGAGAGGGGGAGGAGGCGGCTCCAGAGGTGGTTCAGGCCGGGGTGGTCGTGGCGCTCGGCGCCTCGAAGCGCCGCGAGCGCGGTGCGATCGACGCGGAGGCAGGCGCTGAGGAGGAAGACGGCGTAGTAGTCGAGGCGGGTCTGCTGGGTGCGACGCTGATCCATCGCGTCGCGGAGGGTGTCGAAGGTCTGGCGGAGGAGGCGGAGGTAGTCGGCAGTGGAGGGGGGCTCGGCGGCGAGGTGCGCGGAGGCGATGTGCTTGTGATCGTACGCGGCGCGCTCCCGGAGGCCTTCCAGGGCCTTGTGCTGGTTCGCGGCCTCTTTGTGTCGCGCGTTGAGGCGGTTGCAGACCATCGTCTTGAGGTAGGGCTTGGGCTTCTCGACGAGGCCGCTGCGCTGCTCAAATCTACAAAAGTCACTCCAGACGGCTTCGGCTAACTCCCAGGCTTCGCCCTCGTGGGGATCGACAGGCTGGCGCCGGTAGCGCGCAAGAATGGTGCAGGTGGTCTGCCCCAAAAATAGGCGGAGCGCTTCGTTCTCATCAGGGGTTCGCACAGAGGCCTCCTACGAGTTGAGGTCGAGGCAACGCTCGCTGCCGTAACGCAGCATGTTGTTGGTATAATCGCTGAGGATGTAATGCACGCGCGCGCCCGCGCGTGTGCCCAGCAGCGCGAGGGTGGCCGACATGAGGCTGGTGCCGCTGGTGATGTCCACGCAGCGGGCTCCTTCAGGCGCCGCATCGAGCCATTGGAGCACGTCGTGGATGCGCTCGGGCGGGAGGGGGGTCTGGGGTTCGACGTGCACCTCGACGCCGGGGCGGTGGTCGATGAGCTGGCAGAAGAGCGCGATGTGCTTCGCGCTCTCCGGGGTTGCCAGCACGTAGACCTCGCTCGGCTGGAGGGTGTGGATGGCCAGAGCGGCGACCTCGGGTGCGAAGCTGAGGTTGACCACGAGGCGCTCGACGGGCTGCAGCGGCGCCTGCGCGCGCAGGCGCGCGCCGATCGGCCGGAGAGCGTGCCGCCGGTAGTGCTCGCTTCGCGCGGGGGCGCTGCGCCAGGAGCGGTTGAGGTAGTCGAGGTGCTCCTCCAGCGGCGCCGCGTCCTCGGGCGGGGTGTCGAGCAGCTCGAGGTGGGGCTTGAGCGCGACCGGCCACGTCTTGGCTTCGACGGGGTAGGCGTGGATCTCGACGCTTGAGGCGTCGAGGTCGCGCGCCTCCCTCAAGCTCCCCGCCGGGACAAAGAGCAGCGGCTTCGCAGCGAGGTCGAGGCTTCGGATGGCGTCCAGCTTGGCGCCCAGCCCCCCCACGCTCAACAGCTCTGTCGTCCCGGCGCTCTGGACACCGGTGGCGAAGATGTGGGGTTGCGGCGTGCCTCCCTGGAGGGCGAGCAGGAGCGCGGCGAGCAGCGGAGCGAAGGCCGAGCCCGCCTCCAGCGGGAGCTGAGAGAGATCGGCGCTGCCGCCCAGCTCCTCGGCGAGGTCCAGGCCCCAGCCTGCAGCCCCCTCACCGACGGCGCGCCGCGCCGCGCCTGCGACCTCCCGCAGCGCTGGAGGGAGCCTCCCCCCATCCTCGCCGCGGCGCCAACACACCGGCAACGCCCAGCCTCGGGCCAGCAGGGAGCCCTCCTCGAAGAGGTCGTCTGCGCTCGCCAGGAGCACGCAGGTCGCGCCCTGGCGGGCAGGTGGTGACGGGGCGCTCAGCCCGAGCTGCGCTCGCGCCTCCGGCGCGAGCATCCAGGGGAGGAGCCCCGCGCCCAGTTCTTGAGCGAGCAGCTCAGGAGCTTTGAAGATTTCGCGCAACGTCGGAACCGAGAGGAGCTGCGTCATGGACCTGGTGGGCTGGAGTTGTGGGGGGCGTCACGCACAAGGCTCTTCAGGGATAAGCGCAGCGTCCAACCCCGACAAGCCTCGCACCCCAAAAAAGACAGCCGCGCTGTCAGTGACCGCTTCTGCTGGTGCTCTACCAGGCAACGCGCCCTCTCCTGCGAGCTTCCACTCGCAGCGGGGAGGGATGGGAAAAAGAGGGCGCGCCCTTGAAAAAGGGTTGTCAGCGGCGTGGGGGGTGATTTAAATAGAGGCGTCTGGTCGTGAAGTGAACATCTGCGGTGTCCCTCTAAAAAACGAAGCGCGCAGCGCCTCGTCTCTCCAGCCGTACCGTAAGGAGCGCTCCCTGTGGCTCATCTGCTTCTCATCACGCTGGGTCCCATCCAGGACTTTATCGCATCCGCGCGGCGATGTCAGGATCTCTGGTTTGGCTCGTGGCTCCTCAGCGAGCTGGCGCGCTCGGTCGCTGAAGCGACCTCCCAGGCCGCAGGCGGCGACGAGGCCCTGATCTTCCCCGCGAGCCTCTCGGGGTCTGGCGAGCGGGCGCCGTCGGTCGCCAACAAGATCCTGCTCTACGCCGAAGGCGACGCGGGCGCGGTGCGCCGCATCGCCGAAGCAGGCCGCGAGGCGATGCAAGCCCGCCTGCAGGAGCTGCGAGAGGGGTTCTTCAAGCGCGTCAGCGGCTCATCCCACTTCCAGGGCCAGGTCGCCGCCCAGCAGGTGGACGCCATGATGGAGTACCTCTGGGTCGCCGTGCCCAGCACCGGCGACTACGGCGCCGACCGCGAGGCCGCCGAGGCGCTCCTGGCGCGTCGCAAGAACTCCCGCACCTGGGGAGCCGTCGAGTGGGCGCCGCAGCCCGGCGTGCCGAAGTCGTCGCTGGACGGCGCGCGGGAGTCCGTGATCCACGAGAAGCTCTACGAAGACCTGCAACGCCTGGAGAGGCAAGGCAAGGTGGGGCAGGCCGCCCAGCTTCGCCAGCGCTTCGGCATCCGGGGCATGGAGCGCCTGTGCGGCGTGGGGTTGCTCAAGCGGCTGGGCGTGGACCCCAACGCGAAGGACTTCTTCAAAAAGAAGCGCCCCGCCTTCCACAGCACGGGTCATGTCGCCGTGGCACCCCTGCTGGCGCGGCTCGCCGGAGAAGGTGAGGGACGCGAGGCGGTCCGCGCGCTCCTTGATGCGCTGGAGGAGAATGGACTCGACCTCGCGCGCCTCAAGATCGAAGCGGGCGCCCTGGAGGAGGCCTGGATCAGCGACCTCGCCGTTCGCGCGCCCTTCGCCGATCTCGCGGAGGGCTGGGAGGAGGGGGACGCTCCGCCCGAGGGGATGCTCGCTGTCCCCCGCACCTTCCACCAGCGCGGCGGCGCAGGCTACGACGGCTCCATGCTCTTCGAGCACCCCAACCGCATCCGTGAGAGCTTCGATGAGGCGATCGACGCGAACGGCGAGGCCGTCAGCGAGGAGGCGGTCCGGCAGATCCAGAAGGAGATCCGCTGCACGCTCAAGGGCCTCGGCGTCAAGGAGCCACCTCCCTACTACGCCTTCCTCCTGGCCGACGGCGACCGGATGGGCAAGGCGCTGGACGCGGTGAAGGAGCGGGCGCGCCATCGGCAGATCGGCGAGGCCCTGGAGGCGTTCTCGGCCCGCTGCGAGAAGATCGTGGCGCGCGCTGGCGGGAGCCTGATCTACGCAGGCGGAGACGACGTGCTGGCGATCCTGCCCCTCCACACCGCCCTCCAGTGCGCGTGGCACCTGCGCTGCGCCTTCAAGGACGCCATCACGCCCTGCTTCCCGGATCGGGAGGCGCTCCAGGCGACGGATGGAGACCTCAAGCTGCCCACCCTCTCCGTCGGGATCGGCATCGCGCACCACATGGACCCCATGGACGAGGCCCGCGCCCTCGCCAAGCGCGCCGAGAAGAAGGCCAAGGAGAGCGGACGCAACGCCCTCGCCATCGTCCTCTCCAAGCGCAGCGGACCCACCCTGGAGATCGCCGGGAGCTGGGACGGCGACTGGGAGGAGGGCCTCCCCCTCCACGAGCGCCTGGCCCATTGGGTCCGCCTCCTCGCCACCGACGCCCTCCCCGATAAGACCGCCTTCGAGCTGGCGGACGCGGTGCGGGTCTGGAAGATCGGCACCCCCGACATGAGCGACCCCGCGAGCCGCGACGCGGTCAAGGCGCTCTTGAGGCGCGCCGTCATGCGCCGCCGCAAGGAGAGGGCTCGCGACAACGCGGTCATCGACCGCGAGCAACGCGACGCCCTCCGCAGCGGCATCGATCACCCCAACCCCCTCGCCGCTGCCGAGCGCATCAGCGCCGAACTCCAGATCGCTCGCCTCCTCCTGAGCGCCCGCAACGCCGCCTTCGACGCCCCGACCCCCGACCCCGAAGAGGAGCACTCCGCATGAGCACCTGGTGGCTTCAACCCCGAGACTCCCTCCTCGCCCGTGACGGCCGACCCACCGACGGCGGCGCGGCGATGACCACCCTCCCGTTCCCCTGGCCCTCCACCACGGCAGGCTTCCTCCGCAACCGCGCCGGGATCGACGACGCAGGGCGCTTTCATCTCGACCCCCAGGAGGCCCTCAAGATCCCCGTCCGCGGCCCGCTCCTCGCCGGGCGCCACGCCGTCACAGGCGAAGGCTTGACCTTCTACGCCCCCGCACCCGCCGACGCCGTCTGGTTCGAGGCCCCCCAGGACGAGGACACGAAGAGGCCGCGCCTCGCGCTCCACCGCCTCGCCCCAGGCGCGCGCCCCGGCGGCGCCCTCACCGACGACGCCCTGGGCGCGCTGGAGCTGCTCGACTGGGCCACCGCGCCACACCCCGACAAGGCCAAGCCCGCCCCCGGCCCCGCCTTCTGGACCTGGACCGAGCTGGAGGCGTGGCTGAAGCGCCCGCCCACAGCGCCCGCGCTTCACGAAAAAGGAGCCTACGGCCTCCAGGCCCTCCCCGTCGAGGAGCGCATGCACGTCGGCATCAACCACGACACCCAGGCCGCCGACGACGGCGTCCTCTTCCGCACCCGCATGCTCCGCTTCGCAACCCCCCGCGAGGACGCCCGGCGCCAGCAGCTCGGCCTCGTCGTCGCCTGCGAGGACGCGCGGGTCAAAGCCCTCGCCGGCACCCTCGGCGGCGAGCGACGCGCCGCCTTCGTCGAGCCCCTCAAGGATGGGCTCCCCCCTTGCCCGAAGCTCGATGCACCCTCCCGACGCCTCCGCGTCCTCCTCCTCACCCCCGCCCTCTTCGACGCCGGAGCCACCCCAGGCGAGGCCCTGCTCGGCGGCGCCAGGCTCCTCGCTGCCGCCGTCGGACGCCCCGAGAGCGTCTCCGGCTGGGACATGGAGGCCCGCGGACCTCGCGCCACACGCCGCATGGTCCCCGCGGGCAGCGTCTTCTGGGTCGAACTGCCCCAGGGCGCCGACGCCAACGCCTGGGCCCAGGCCCGCTGGCTGCGATCGATCTCCGATCAAGAACAAGACCGGCGCGACGGCTTCGGCCTCTGCGTCGTCGGGGAGGTGTGACCATGACAGACCCCAAGCTCTATCGACCCGAACAGCCCGCCGCGATCCAGCGCAAGGACGCCCGCGCGCGCGGCGTCTTTGAAGAGGCCGTCAAGCTGGAGATCCTCACCCCCGTCTTCGGCGGCGGCGTCTGGATCGATCCCAACGCCCCCCACAAGAAGCAGCACGACGAGGTCACCCCCATCCGCTCCGCAGCCATCCGCGGCCACCTCCGCTTCTGGTGGCGCGCCACCCACGGCGCCCAACACGGCTCCATCGCCGCCATGCGCGCAGCCGAGGACGCGATCTGGGGCAACGCCTCGATTGCAGGGGAGATCCGCCTGAGCGTGGAGCAGCGCATCACACCGTCAGACTACGACGTCTATACCTTCAACGTCTCCAAGAACAAGATCGACTTCCCCAGCGGAGCTGCCGCCGACATCGCCTATGGCGCCTTCCCCCTCCAACCTGCTCAGGCGGCTCAGGACAAGCACCCCGGCGTGCTGCACAGCTTCAACGGCGCTGCGACGCTGAAGATCGTCGGCCCTGCCAGGCTCCGCGAGCAGGTCATGGACGCCCTGGACGCCTGGCTCGCCTTCGGCGGCGTCGGCGGGCGCACCCGGCGCGGCTTTGGCGCGGTCGCATCCCCGGATCGCGCCGTCGATCCCCAGGTCATCCTCAAGAAGTGGCAGGCGGGCAAGCCCCTGGAGGGCTGCCCGTCGCTCGCTGGGGCCCGTCTCCAGCTCGCAGGGAGCTTCTCGAAGCCCATCGACGCGCTCCAACGCGGCCTGGGGGCGCTGCGCACCTTCCGACAGGGCGTCCAGGTCGGACGCAACCCCGGGAGCGCCCACAACCGCCCCGGTCGAAGCCGCTGGCCCGAGCCCGATGAGATCCGGCGCATCACAGGGGACCACGAGGCGCAGCACAGGCCAGCGCACCCCGTCCGTAAGTTCCCCCGCGCTGCCTTCGGGATGCCGATCATCTTTCATTTCAAAGACAGGAACGACCCGAAGGACACCTCCCTCAACCCCGTTGGCAAGGAGCGCCGCGCCTCGCCGCTCATCCTTCGCCCCAGCCCGAAGGGACAGGCCTTCCAGGCCCTGGCCCTTGTCCTGAATGACCCCGAGGCGCGCGGCGAGGCCCTGGAGCTTCGCATGGGACGCACCGCCGACCCGTCACCGAACGGGTTGCTCACGCCGCCAGAAGCCGCCCAGATCAAGCCTCTCCATGGCGAGACGGATCCTCTTCAGGCCTTCCTTGAGTTCTTCCATCAACAGCTTCGTTGACCCCTCAACCCCAAGGAGACACCTCCCCATGTCCGCACGCCTCATGTTCCTCCACGCCCTCTCGCCGGTCCACGCCGGGACCGGCCAGTCCCTCGGCGCCATCGACCTCGCCATCGCGCGCGACCGCGCCACCGACATGCCCTACATCCCCGGCTCCTCCATCAAGGGCACCCTCCGCGGCCTCGCCCAGGACAAGCAGCACAAGGACACCATCGCCGTCTTCGGCCCCGAGACCGCCGAGGCCTCCGAGCACTCTGGCTCCCTCGTGGTCGGCGACGCCAACCTCCTCCTCCTCCCCGTCCGCTCGGTCGCGGGCACCTTCGCCTGGGTCACCTCGCCGCTCCTCCTGGCCCGCTTCGCCCGTGACTGCAAGGAGGCTGGCCTCAAAGACATCCCCGGCCTCAGCGACATGGCCGCCCTGCAGGAGTGCCGCACCTGCAAGGACGAGACGCGCCTGCTCGCCCAGGGTATGGTCATCTTTGAGGATCTCGATCTCAAGCCCACCTCGATCTCCGCCACCCCCTGGGCCGACTTCATCGGCAAGCTCCTCTTCCCCGGGGACGACTTCTGGCAGGCTGCCCTCAAGCAGAAGCTCTGCATCGTCCACGACGACATCATGGCCTTCTTCGCACGGCACGCCGTGGACGTCTCCGCCCGCATCCGCATGAACCCCGAGACCCACACCGTCGCCAAAGGCGCCCTCTGGTACGAGGAGAACCTCCCCGCCGAGGCTGTCCTCACCTCCCTCCTCCTCGCCGCCCCGCCCAAGAAGGCCAAAGTGGACGCCCAGGGCGTCTTCAAGCTCGTCCAGGAGATGACCCAGACCTCCATCCAGCTCGGCGGAAACGCCACCGTCGGACGCGGCCGCTGCCGCGCCGTCCTCGCCAACCAGGGAGGCAAGTGAGATGACCCGTCAACAACGCTGGTCCACCGAGGCCCACGCCCACGTCGTCAAGGTCGCCAAGGGCGGCGACACCGCCAAGTACAACACCTGGTGTCGCAAGATGCCCTCCCTCATCCAGACCTCCGGCCTCATCCAGGCCCTCGTCTTCATCGAGTCGCGAGGAGCAGAAGGCAAGAAGTTCTGCGACGACCTCGCCCGCATCTACGACCCCAAGCTGGACCGCGACAAGCTCCGCGACAAGGCCCAGAAGGCCCCCCTGGCCGAATACCTCGCCCTCTCCCGCGACCTCATCAACGTCTCCATCTGGATGCGGCGCTTCGCCCAGATCGAGCTGGGCGACAAGGAGGACCAGGACGCATGACCCAGGCACGCCGACAGGCCCTCCAGGCTGTCCCCTTCAACGACACCGTCCACCCCGGCCTCTGGATCGACAAGATGCTCCTGATCCAGAACGTCAAGGGCGGCGGTGACGAGGGCAAGGGCGCCAAGGGCGAACACATCGAGCGGCTCCTCCGCGTCAAGACCCCCCACGGCTACAAAGAAGCCTTCAAGCGCTGGCGCGACGACCACGTCGCCGCAGGCCACACCCTCGCCATCGCCACCCTCCAGGGCCGCATGGTCATCGGCATCGGCCAGAAGGGCCCCCTGGAGGTCGGACTCACCCTCCACCACACCTGGGGCACCCCCTACATCCCCGGCTCCGCCCTCAAGGGCCTCGCCGCAGCCACCGCCCGCGACCTCGTCGAAGACCCCGCCTGGCTCGCCCCCAAGGACGTCACCACCGACACCGAGGCCGGAGAGAGCTACGCCTACACCTTCGGCCTCGTCACGCAGCGCGGCGCCGTCATCTTCCACGACGCCTGGTGGATCCCCGACAAGGACAAGCTCCCCCTCGCCCCCGACGTCATGACCGTCCACCACCCCAGCTACTACCAACAGGACAACCCCGCACCCCCCTCCGACACCGACAGCCCCAACCCCGTGAGCTTCATCACCGTCACGGGCACCTACCTCATCGCCCTGGAGGGGCCGAAGCCCTGGGCCACCGCCGCGCTGGACCTCCTCCGCATCGGCCTGGAAGACCTCGGCGTCGGCGCCAAGACCCGCGCGGGCTACGGACGCGCCAGCGTCGGCCCCATCCTCGACCTCCGCCCCTTCACCCCCGAGGTCTGGTGGGAGCAGGCCCAGGAGCAGAGCGACGCCCTCCGCGACCTCACCCCAGCCCGCGCCTACGAGGCCGCCCGACTCTGGCTCGAAGGCAAGCTCCCCCTCCCCAACACCACCCAGAAGGGCGCAACCCTCGACCCTCAAGCCTGCGAAGCGCTCCTCATCGCCCACCTCGCTCCGGCCATCCACCACGCCCAGGCGTTGCTTGACGGCGGCGGCGCGGAGGAGGACCCGGGCGCGGCCCTCCAACGTCAGCTGGAGGAGCACGAGGCCGCCAAGCCGAAGGACAAGAAGAGCAAAGAATTCAGAAAGTGGTCCAACGATCTGGAGCGGCTGAAGAAGAAGCTCGAAGGCGCCCAGGTCCAGGCCAACAGCGCCCAGCGCAAGAATGACATGGCGGAGCGCGTCCTGGCTCGCCTCACCCCCACCCCGGAGGACACCCCATGACCGCCGTCATCATCGCCCGTGTCCCGCTCACCGACGCGGCGCTGCTCCGCGTGAAGCAGGCGCCCCGGCTCCGCCTGGTGGTCCTGGCCCAGCGCCTCCTGGCGCTCTGGGCGCAGGCGGACCCCGCCCAGCTCCCGGAGGAGGCCCGTCCGCTCCTCCAGCGGCGCGCCGCCGATCTGAAGGCCGCCGCCGAGGCCGCCTCGGAGCCGGTCGAGCCGCCGCCGCCCCCTGCGGCGCTGCCGCCGCTCGACCCGGCGCTGCTCGCCCTGGAGCCCGAGGAGCTGCTGCGCTCTCCGCGCGGCGTGGACAGCGCCATCGAGCACCGCACCCGCCCGCTGGAGCAGGCCTCGCAGGTGTTCCTCCACCGCCCTGTGGGCGATCGATACGGCGACGCGGCTCGACGCGTCCACACCCGCCTCTTCCCCGAGGGGCGCGCCTTCCTCCGCCTCCCCCTCGACGAGCAATACCAGCACGTCACCGAGGTCTTCACCGACCCGGACGACGCCCTCCGCGCCGATCTCGACCTCCTCGGCGTCACCCCCGAGTACGAGGCCATCCTCCGCCTCAACGCCCACCTTGGCGCGCTCCTCCACATCACCGGAGCGCCCACCGCCTCGCCTCCACCCCCGCCCCCCGACCCCCTCCCGCCCCTCCGCGCGGCCCTCGCCGCATGGCTCTGCGTCGTTCAGGCCGCCTGGCCTGCCGATACGCTGGAGGACGCCAACGCGCGCCGCGCGCTCCTCCTGCCCCTCCTGGACTACCTGAAGCCCTGACCCCGCCCCTGCACCCTCCCGGCGAGGGGAGGTGACCCCATCAAGCCTCCCCTCGCCGCGCCAGCGCGCGCCCTCCTCGTGTGCATGCCGCCCTGCGTCCTCCCTGAAGCTCTCTCCAGATAGATTTACACATCTTCTACTCTGAGATGAGGTCGCACAGGCTCATGCATGCCCTCGCGACATGTCATTCCAGAGCTTGAAGTGCGTAAATGTGTCTGAGGCTCCTCCGCGGACACCTCCACCGCCGCTGCATGGCCGCTCCACCGCCCCCCACCATCCCCCGCTCAACGTGGACACCACGCCCCCACGCCCCCACCCCATGTTCAGCCTCCCTCACCGTTTCTGTCCAACCTCCTCCCAAACCCACGGAGCCCGTATTCTCCGGGGAGGTTGGACGAAATGCCCTGAGGCCACTCAAGTATATGAATTTATTATGTTTTCGCCCATGCTATTCCCGGCGCGACGCCGAGACAACCCACCGCAGAGGGGGGGGGAGGGGGGGGAGGCGGTTGGAGGTTGGACAAAACACCCTTGCGAACCCCCGCGAGCACGGCTAGGGTGAAGGCCAGCCCTGCAGGGGGTGCCCCGATGACGAGGGGTTTGAAAGTTTTCAGGGACGCCGAAAGCTGCGCGCACTTCGCGCGCGACCCCTGCAGGGGGTGCCCCGATGACGAGGGGTTTGAAAGTGCTTAGTCTCGCGCGCCTCCCTCTCGTCTTCTGTCTGCCTCCCTGCAGGGGGTGCCCCGATGACGAGGGGTTTGAAAGGGGAATGCCCTTCGGGGCCTTGACGGTTCGCAGGGCGCGGACGACCCTGGCCGGTCC
>CAUJGC010000094.1 GCA_963169075.1 Myxococcota bacterium | reverse complement strand
GCGGCAGCGGCCACCGCAGGGGTCGGATCGGGCTGGGCGACGGGCGCAGCCGTCACAGCAGCTGCCGCCACCGCCGCAGCGGCCGCCGCAGCGGCGGCCTCCGCGGCGGGCTCTTCGGCAGCGGGCTCCTCTGCGGCGGGGACCGCGGCGGCCATGGCGGCTGCGGCGGCCATCGCGGCGGCAGCCGCAGCAGCCTCCTCAGCAGCCTCCTCGGCGGGCTCGGCGTCGCTGGGCTCGACGCCCATGCCGCCTGCGATCATGGGCTCTCCGACCGCGGCGTGAGCCGCGGCGTCCGCGGCTGCCGAGGCCAGGTCCTCCACCGCGTCGGCGGCCTCGTGGGCGGTCTCGGCGATGGGGTCCTCGTGGGCGGGCGGCTCCTCGTGGGCGGCGAGGGCGGCAGCGGTCGCTGCGGCGACGGCCTGGGAGACGTGCTCCTCGACGGAGGTGGTTGCGTCGCTCTGGCGGGAGAGGGCGGGCATGGCGAGGGTGGCGGCGAAGGCGGGGCGCTCGGCGGCGGGCGGGGCCTCGACGGGGGCGTCCATGGCGGCGGAGATGGCGTCGGAGAGGTCGGAGGACATCTCGTCGGAGAGCTCGATCTTGGCGCTGCGGGCGCCCATGGGCTCGGGGACGGCGGCGGGCTCGGGGCCCTCCATGTCCATCCAGGCGGAGGTCACGCGTCCCTGGGGCGGGGCGACAGCGGCCGGAGGGACGATGGGCTCGGCGTCCTCATGGACGGGGCGCGCAGCGTCCAGGTCCGGGGCGACAGGCTTGGGGAGGTCGGCCAGGTCGAGGCCGCGGACGCTGCGCGCCGCGGGCGGCGGCGGGGGCGCGTCTTCGGCGGCGGCGGCGGGGGTCTTCTGGGCGGCGTCGCGCCGGATCTGCTCCTGAAGCTCGGCGGTGGAGAGGGCCGGCTTGGCCTTGGGCTCATCCCCGAAGAGCTTGAGGGTGCTCTCCAGATCGTTCAGGTCCAGCGAGAGCCAGGCCGAGGTCACCCGCCCGGGCGCCTTGGCGTCCGGGGCGTCCTCACCGAAGAGGCTGAGGTCCAGATCCGGCATATCGACTTTCTTCTTCGCGTCCTGGTTGTCCGACATGGCCTCTCCTGTGGGGGGATGAGTCAGGCGCCTGGGGTTTACCGGCCCCGGCATTGACTCAGGAAGATGCGTGCCTATCGTAGCGCGTCAAGTTCGCCTCGGCCAACTCCCATTGGAGGGGCGCGGTGGACTTCCGCCTCTTTTCCCTCCGGGCCGCATCATCCCTATCAGGTATGGCCTGCGTGGCCCTCCCCGTCAACATCAGGAGCGAGAGATCCCCATGACCCTTCTTGGCAAGCAGTCCCCCGCGTGGAAAGGTGTGGCCTACGTCAACGGCGAGCAGAAGGCGATCAGCAACGAGGACTACAAGGGCAAGTGGCACGTCCTCTACTGGTACCCGCTGGACTTCACCTTCGTGTGCCCGACCGAGATCCGCGGCTTCCAGGAGCTGCTGACGGACTTCGAGGATGACGGCGTGTCGGTGATCGGCGTCAGCACGGACTCCTTCTACAGCCACAAGGCGTGGTTCGCGGATCGGGACACCTTCCCCCAGACGATCACCCACCCGGTGATCGGGGACACCAGCCACGGCGTCACCAAGGCCTTCGGCGTCCTCAAGGAGGACGCGGGCGTGGCCTTCCGCGCCACCGTCATCATCGACGACAAGGGCATCGTCCGCGCGATGAGCGTCAACGACCTCAGCGCGGGCCGCAGCCCCCGCGAGGTGCTCCGCACCGTGCAGGCCCTCCAGAGCGGCGGCCTCTGCGGCGCCGACTGGAGCAAGGGCGAGAAGTTCGCGGGCTGACCTGACGCCGCGCGGGGCGTCGGGCGCCGCCCGGCTCCCCGCAGGCGAACCAGCAGAAGAGGAGGCGAAGGTATGCGCGAGCTGGAGGCGATCGGGGGCGACAACTGGCGAGACCTGCTCGGGGCGCCGGTGGCGGTGCTGATGCTGGGCAAGAGCGACTGCGCCGCCTGCGCCGAGTGGACCGAGGAGCTGAAGGGCTTCCTCGCCCAGGACGAGGCGTGGGGTCATGTGCGCTTCGGCAAGATGCTGCTGGATCAGCGGGGGCTGATCGAGTTCAAGAAAGAGACGCCGTGGCTGTCGGGGGTGACCGACCTCCCCTACAACGTCATCTACGTCAACGGCGAGAAGGTCCGGGAGTGGGCGGGCGGCGGCGTAGACCGCATGCTCAACCGCCTGGGCCGCGCGACCTCGGCGCCGTGATGACGACGCACGCCACGCTGGCGCTGTCGGTCGAGCCGCACCTGCTGCTTGAGGTGTGCGCCTTCGAGAGCGCCTGGTCCCAGGCGCTCGGCGCGCTGGAGACCCCGGCGTGGCTGGAGGCGCTGAAGTCCGAGGACGCCGCCGCGCCGCTCCAGAGCGATGATCTCGTGCGCGGCGCGGTCCGGGATCTCCTGCGCGCCAGCGGCTTCAAGCCGACCGGGCGGAGCAAGCCCGCCTCGGAGTATCTGCTCAAGGGCATGCCGACGATCAACGGCGCCGTGGACGCCTGCAACGTGGTGAGCCTCCACAGCGGGCTGCCGATCTCGATCCTGGACGCGGACCGCCTGGAGGGCGCGCTCCGGGTGGAGGTGTGCGGGGAGGGCGTGAGCTACCCCTTCAACCCCTCGGGGCAGGTGATGGACGCGGCGAAGCTCCTGGCGCTCTGCGACGCCGCGGGCCCTGCGGGCACCCCGGTCAAGGACGCCCAGCGCACCAAGACCCACGGCGCGACGCAGCGCACCCTCACGATCATCTGGGGCACCGCCGCGCTGCCGGGGCGGGCTGAGGCAGCGGCGACGTGGCTGATGGAGCTGCTCACGCGGCTCGACGGTTGAGCCCTGTAAGATGGGGGGCCGGGGGCGGCTCGCCCCAAGCCAAAGGAGGCACCCCCGGCCCCCATGCGCTCAGGCCGCCTGCCAGGCGGCCCGCAGCGCCGCGCGCTTCTCCCGCGCCGCGCGGGAGCGCCAGATCCAGATCCCCACCGCGCCCACCACCATCAAGACCGAGATGAACTGGCTGGTGGAGAGGATGAGCGGATCGTCGGGGAGGAGCCCGAGGGCCTCGCTGATGCTGGGGTTGCTGTACTGGAAGATGAAGCCGCGGACGGTGTCACCGCGGAAGATCTCCACCGTAGACCTGATAAATGCATAGCAAATCACATACAAAAGCACCACTTGACCGTTGAAGCTCTTGCGCGTCCTGAACCAGAGCAGGAAGAGGAAGAGCAGGATCATCGCCCCGCTCTCGTAGAGCTGCGTCGGGTGCGCGGTGACGAAGCTCCCCGCCAGGAACTTCGCCTTCTCGGCGGCGATCTCGGGCTTCTCGATGATGACGCGCCACGCGGGGGTGTCCTTGGGCCACTCCAGCGCCGCCATGCGCTCGGAGGGGATGTACTTGCCATGGCAGCACCCCGCCGAGACGCACCCCAGGCGCCCGAAGAACTGCCCGATGGCCACGCTGGGCGCCATCGCGTCCACGTAGCGCCAGGCCGGGAGGCGGTACTTCGTCATGTAGATCGCCGCGGCGACCATGGCGCCGATGAGCCCGCCGTAGAAGACCAGCCCGCCCTTCCAGAACTTCAGCGGCGCCAGGCAGTCCGCCTCGGTGAGCCCCAGCTTGGCAGGCTCGAAGCACATGTCGTAGTACTCCTGCCACTCCACGATCATGAAGACGACGCGGGAGCCGATCAGGCCCGCCACCAGGAACCAGAAGGCCATGTCCATGATCCGCGCGACCTCCAGGCCCGTCCGTCGGGCCTCCCGGACGCCGAACCAGATCGCGAAGATGAAGCCGGTGGCGATGGCGACGCCGTAGGTGTGCAGCACCAGCGGCTCCGAGAAGAAGAGCTGGTAGCCGTCTGCCAGCCACGCCTTCAAGCCCATGTAGCCGCCAAAGCCCGCCAGGCCCACCCCGACCAGCATCCGCGTGCCCAGATCCTTGACCTCCTCCTTCTTGGCGTCGGCGGCCTGCTTCGCCGCCCACGCCCGGTAGAGGATGACGCCGCCGAGGACCGCCAGCGCCAGGAAGAAGATGCGCTCAAAGGTCAGCCCGTAGAAGCGGACACCGAAGAGCTCGTACATGAAGTCTTTGAGCATATCTCAACCGCCCTGGGGGGGCTCGTCCCCCTTCGGCGCCTCCTTACGGCCCAGCGCCACCTCCTTCCACGAGGCGCCCGCTGCGACCTTGTCCATCAGCTTCTCCAGATCGGCGCGCCAGCCCTCGACCGGCGCCACCTGCGCGTCGCCCCAGCGCACCGCGCGGGGGGCATAGACCGTCTCGGTCAGCGG
Source organism: Myxococcota bacterium (assembly GCA_963169075.1). Taxonomy (GTDB): domain Bacteria; phylum Myxococcota_A; class Bradymonadia; order Bradymonadales; genus CAUJGC01. The sequence goes on along the minus strand of CAUJGC010000094.1, from coordinate 9,642 downwards.
GCGCCCCAGGGGCGGCCACTGGCCGTCGTCGATGAGCGGGATCGGCGTCCCGGCCTTCAGGCGCGCCGCCGCCAGGCCGCGCCAGAGCAGCCAGCACCCCAGCAGGACCAGCGGCGCGGAGATGAGCTGGCTCGTCGAGAGCCCAAGCCACTCCCCCCGGTAGTCCGCCCGGAAGAACTCCACCACGAAGCGCTCCGCCCCGTAGAGCGCCAGCATCCACGCGAAGACCTCGCCGTGGAAGCGCTTGTGGCGCCGCACATAGAAGAAGAGGATCAGGGTGATGACCGTCAGCGCCCCGACCTCGTAGAGCTGGGTCGGGTGAACCGGGAGCGAGAGGTGCTCGTGGAGCTGCTGGGTCTGCTCCTGCAAGGCCTGGGCGTGCTCGCGGCGGTGGAGCTGGTGCGCCGGGCTCCCGCCCGGGAAGACCACCCCCGTCGGCCCGTAGGTCACCTCACCGAAGCAGCACCCCGCCAGGAAGCACGCCGTCCGCCCGAAGGCCATCGCCATCGTCAAGGTCGGCGTCGCCAGATCCGCGAAGCGCAGAAAGGCGTCCGGGAAGGCCCGCAGGTACGCGAAGAAGTGCTGCACCCCGCCCCAGACCGGCGCGCGGCTCGCCCGCGGCAGCGACCCCATCGGCGGCGCCCAGAGCATCCCCGAGCGGTGCTTCGTCGTGAAGTAGAGCCCGAAGGACGCCGCCGCCAGGAAGGCCCCGTAGAAGACCAGCCCGCCCGACCAGAAGTACGCCCAGCGGAAGCAGTCCCGCTCCGGGTGGCAGAGCCCCGTCGCCTCGTTGCAGACCGGCCCCACATCATAGCCCTTCGGGGAGGACCACCACGAGAGCGGCTCGCCGCCCGTCATCGCGTCATAGCACTGGGCGTCCTCGACGCAGCGGCGCGGGGTCAGCCCAAGCTCCGTCAGCTCCGAGAGCGGGCGCCCCCAGAGATCCCGCCCCTCCACCTGAAACGGGTCCAGGCAGAGGTTCACGTAGTCCATGAAGAAGCCGTCCGCCACGACGTGCAGCAGGCGCGACCCCGCCACGCCCAGGATCAGGCCCCAGAGCGCCATGTCGATCACGTCGTCCGGGTCAATCCCCACCCGCCGCGCGTCGCGCTTGGCGACCAGCACGGCCAGAATGAAGCCCACGGCGATGAAGAAGAAGTACGACGGCATCGAGAAGCCGCCGATCTCAAAGAGCGTTGGGTACAAGCCGCCTCCCTGGAGGGCCCGCGAGGGCGCCCCGCGCCTCGCCCTGGCCCAACCCGGGCCAGGGCGCAGGCATTCCTCAGCCGAGCACGTCCGCGCAGCGCTGGCAGAGCTCCGGGTGCGCCGCCGAGGCCCCGACGCTGGCGACGAAGCGCCAGCACCGCGCGCACTTGCCCCACGACGACGGCTTGACCTTCACGCCCACCGGCGCCACCCGCTGCGCGTCCTCACCCTCGGGAGCCCCCTCCACCACCTCGACCTGCGAGACGATGAAGTACTCCGCCAGGTGGGGCGCCAGCGAGCGCAGGACCTCCAGCTCCGCCCCCGAGGCCGCAACCGTGACGTCCGCCTCCTCGCTGGCGCCCAGCTGACCCGGACCCCGCTCCCCCTTCTTGCTCGGGCGCAGCGCCTCGATGTGCCGCGCCACCTCGCCGCCCACCGCCAGCAGCCGCTCGAAGCGCGCCTCCAGCGCGTCGTCGATCCACGACGCCTCCGCCTCGGGCAGCTCCGTCAGGTGGACCGAGGCCGGATCGCTCGGCAGGTGCTGCATGTGCTCCCAGACCTCCTCCGCCGTGAAGGCCAGGATCGGCGCCAGGAGGCGCACCGTCGCGTGGAGGATGTCGTAGAGCGCCGTCTGGCTCGCACGACGCGCCGCGTCGTCCGGCGCGTTGGCGTAGAGGCGATCCTTGAGGACGTTCAGGTAGACGCTGGAGAGGTCCACCGTCGCGTAGCGCACCGCCGCGTGGTAGATGGCGTGGAACTCGTAGGCGTCATAGGCCTCCCGCACGCGGCGGATGAAGCGCGCCGTCCGGCTCAACGCCCACCGATCCAGCGGGTCCATCGCCCCATACGCCACCCGGTGCTGCGCCGGGTCGAAGTCCGACACGTTCGCCATCAAGAAGCGCCACGTGTTCCGCAGCTTGCGGTAGGCGTCCTTCACCGTGTTCATGATCGTCGGGCTCAGGGTGATGTCGCCGCGGTAGTCCACCGCAGCCACCCAGAGGCGCAGGATCTCCGCCCCGTCCACGTTGATCATCTTCTCCGGCGCCACGAAGTTCTGGCTGGACTTCGAGTACTTGCGCCCCGCCTCGTCCATCACGAACCCGTGGGTCAGCACCGTCCGGTACGGCGCCTTATCCCGCGTCAGCGCCGAAGCCAGGAGGCTGGAGTTGAACCACCCCCGGTGCTGGTCGCTCCCCTCCAGGTAGAGGTCGGCCACCTCCTCCTCCACCCCGAGCATCGGCTTGAGCACCGACGCCCACGAGACGCCCGAGTCAAACCACACGTCCAGGATGTCGCCCTCCTTCCGGAAGCCCTCCGGCGACGCCCCGCAGGCGGGGCAGCAGAAGCCCTCCGGCACCAGCTCCGCCGCCGGACGCTCGAACCACGCGTCCGCCCCCTCCGCCTCCGCCAGCGACGCCACGTGCCGGGCGACCGCGCCGGAGGCGATGGCCTCGTCGCACGCCCCGCAGTAGAAGACCGTGATGGGCACACCCCAGAGGCGCTGCCGCGAGAGGCACCAGTCCGGGCGACCCTGCATCATCCCCACGATGCGATCCTTGCCCCAGCTCGGCACCCACGCGACCCGGTCGATCTCGCGCAGCGCGCGCTCCCGCAGCGTCGTCTCGCCGCCTGCGATCGCCTTGTCCATGTTCACGAACCACTGCTCGGTGGTCCGGAAGATGATGGGCTTCTTGGTGCGCCAGCAGTGGGGGTAGCGCTCGATCTTCACGGTGAGCTTCGGGTGGCTCAGGAGCGCGCCGCGCTCCTCCAGGACCTCGATCACCTTCGGGTTGGCGTCGAAGACGTGGGTGCCCTCCATCGGGGCGAAGCGCGCCGTGTAGCGCCCCGTCCCGTCCACCGGGTTCAGCACCTCCAGGCCGAAGGCCCGGCCCAGGCCGAAGTCCTCCTGGCCGTGGCCCGGGGCGGTGTGGACGCAGCCCGTGCCCTGCTCCAGGGTCACATAGTCCGCAGGGAGCAGCACGCTCGCGCGATCGATGAAGGGGTGGCGGGCCTCATGACGCGGCGCGTCATCGACCCCGCGCCCCACCAGCGCCTCGCCCTGGAAGCTCCCCAGGACCTCCACGTCCTCCTCGGCGAGCTTGCACTCCTTGAGGGCCCGGGCCTTGAGGCCCGCGGCCATGATGAGGGCGGCGCCCGCGTGGGGGCCGTCTCCCTTGACGCCCAGCACCTCGTAGGTGAAGTCGGGGTTGAGGGCGATCGCCAGGTTGGCCGGCAGCGTCCAGGGGGTCGTGGTCCAGATGACCACCGACACGGGGCGCTCGCCTGCGGCGGCCTGGATGAAGGCAGGCGGCGCGGGGAGGGGAAACTTCACGTAGATGGAGGGGGCGGTGTAGGGCTCGTACTCGACCTCGGCGTCCGCCAGGGCGGTCTGGGCCGCCCAGGACCAGTGGACGGGCTTGAGGCCCTTGTAGACCGCCTGGCTGTCGAAGAAGCGCCCCAGCTCGCGGAGGGTCTGGGCCTCGTAGCCGTAGGTCATGGTCGTGTAGGGCTGCTCCCAGGAGGCGAAGACCCCGAGGCGCTTGAACTCCTCGGCCTGCTGGCCCACCCACTTGCCGGCGTAGGCCCGGCAGGCGCGGCGGATCTCCACCTGCGAAAGATCGCGCTTGCGGGCGCCCAGCTCCACGTCCACCTTGTGCTCGATGGGCAGGCCGTGGCAGTCCCAGCCCGGCACATAGGGCGCCCGGAACCCGGCCATCGTCTTGTACTTCACCACGAAGTCCTTGAGCACCTTGTTCAGGATGTGCCCGTGGTGGATGTTGCCGTTGGCGTAGGGCGGCCCATCGTGCAGAATGAAGGTCGGCGCCCCGGCCCGACGCGCCTGAATCTGCCCATAGAGATCGACCTCGGCCCACTTCGCGAGGATCGCCGGCTCCTTCTGGGCCAGCCCACCCTTCATGGGGAAGGTCGTCTGCGGGAGATTCATCGTGTCTTTGTAGTTCGTGGCCTGCTCGCCGGACATGAGGGGATCCTCCTTCAGTGTGATGATGCGGCCCGCTCAGGCGGGCGCGCAAACGCATCAAGATAGCCATCGCGCCCTCCCAGTCAACCCCGGTCACGCCATGCCCCAAACCGACTACCCTGCCCTCCTCCAGCGACTCCAGCACGCCCAGGAGGGGCTGGACCTGCGCGCCCTCCGGGACCGCGACCCGGTCTCGGCCCCCTGGCGCTTCGAGGATCCCCGGGATCAAGAGGTCATCGCCCTCATCGCGGCCACCCTCGCCTATGGCCGCGTCGATCTCCTCCGCGCCGCCATCGAGCGCGCCATCGCGCACCTCGGGCCGCGCCCTGCGGAGGCGCTGGAGCACCTCAGCGACGCCGCGCACCGCCGACACCTCCGGGGCTTCGTCTACCGGATGACCGACGCGGAGGACCTCGCGGCCCTCTACCGCGCCCTCGGCGCAGCCCTCCGCGAGCGCGGCGGCCTCCTGCCGATCTTCGAGGACGCCCTCGACCCGCAGGCGCCAGACCTCCGCGCGCCCCTCACCCGCCTGGTCCACGACCTCCGCCGACGCGGTGAGTCCACGCGGCGCGGCTTCTATTATCTCCTGGCCGACCCCGCCCGCGGGGGGGCGTGCAAGCGCCTCAACCTCTACCTCCGCTGGATGGTGCGCGGCCCCGACGCCATCGACCTGGGCCTCTGGAGCCACCGCGTCGCCCCCCGCCAGCTCGTCATGCCGCTGGACACCCACGTGCAGCGCATCTGCCGCGGCCTCGGCATCGCCACCCGCAAGACCGCCGACTGGCAGCTCGCCGCCGAGATCGCAGGCCACCTCCGCCGCCTCGACCCCGAAGACCCCATCCGCTTCGACTTCGCGATCTGCCACCTGGGCATCTCGGGCGCGTGGTAGGCGGGACCAGGGGGCAGCGACCCCTGGCCGCCGGAGACACGACCAGGGAGATCAGCCGCTCCGCTCTCCGAGAAGCTCGGGGAGCACCTCAAGAAGCACCTCCACCTCAAGCGTGATCCCGTCCACATCGGGGTGCTCTCTCAGACGCAGCACGCCGATCCCCTCCGCGCTGGAGAAGTGCTCCTGGACGATCCGACGCGCCTCCAGGAGGGGGGGCTCAGCGCTGCACTCCTGCGCCAGCCGGTGCGTCGCCTCGATCCGACCTCCCCACGCGACGCGCCAGGGGTCCCGGAAGGCCGCGATGGCCTCTTCTGTCCTCCGCGCGTGGAGCTGAAACGAGCGTCCCTTGGGTCGCGCCCTGCGCTCATCGACGTGGATAGCTCCCTCCATCCCGCGCGGGGCGCTCCCTTTGGTCCGATAACACTCCGGGATACGCTCAACGAGGATGTCCAACACAACGGCGTCTGTCCCCTCCCCCATGGACCACTGCCAGTACTGGTTCCGCTCCTGGCTGGCGAAGCCGGTCGCCTCGATCTGCTCCCGAAGCCGCTGAAAGTCAGCTGGGGAGGCGACCAGCTCCGCAGCGAGCATCACGTCCAGATCCCGCGTGGTCCGCGCAGGCGGGAGGGAGGTCAGGAGGACCGACGCATCGCTCTGCTCCCGCAAGGTCTGGAGGAGGTAGGATATCGGCTTCGCGCATCGTCGCTCCTCCACGCCGTGGAGACGTCTCCACGGAGAGAGGGTGAGGCTCCTTGCATGAAATGACAAGGTTTCTCGCGCGAGAAACCAAGCGCTCCTATGCAAGCGCCGGGCTTCGCTCGGCCCCGCTCAAGGAAGCATCCCCAGGTTCAAGAAGCTCAGTAGAACGGCCCCGCCGGAGAGGCGCCCAGCAGCTTCAGCGCCATCGCGGCGTGGGGGGCGGCGATCTCTTCGGTTTGGACCAGGAACTCTTCGCGGCAGGCGTAGAGGCTCTCCAGGAGCGCCGCCTGCACGTCGTGCAGCGCCCCGGTGAAGGCCACCAGCCCCTTGCCGCCGATCCCGCGCCCCAGGTGCAGGTGCACCAGGCGCGTCTCGGCGCACTTCAGCGCCGCGTCGGCGGCGCGGATCGCCGCGGCGCAGGTGGTCGTCTCGACGACCCCAAGCGCGTCCAGCGCCTGGACCGCCGCCGGGCCGCGACGCAGGAGGCTGGGGATCTGACGCTCGACCTGGGGGAGCAGCACCGAGTCCAGCACCCGCTCACCGCCCGCCTTCAGCCCCGCACGCCACGCCTCGTCCACCTCCGCCACCTCGCCGGTCAAGACCAGCAGGAAGCGGCCTGGCGAGATCGGCTCCGCGAGCCAGATCAGCGCCGGGGCGCGCTTGGCTGCCGCGTCCGCCACCGTGAACGCCCGCGCCAGGCTCGTCAGCTCGATGACGCCCAGCGCCGCGCCCGCCTCGCTGCGAGGAGGATCAAACAAAGCGGAAGTGCTCCTTCAGCGTGCAACGCCGCTCCCGCGTGAACGAGAGCGCCGTCGTCAGCCCCTCACCCGTAGGCGAGGCGATGGTGAAGCTCGTGTAGCCCTCGCCTTCGGCGCCGATGCCGGCCACCGCAGGCGCGTTCTTGACGAAGATCGACGTGTTGATCGTGCGCGCCATCTTGTGGAGCTTCGCGATGTCGCGCGAGTACATCACCGCGGTGTGCCCGTAGCCGTGCTCGACGCGCTTCGCCATCGCGATGCCCTCGTCCACGTTGGCGACCCGCACCAGCGGCAGCACCGGCATGAGCTGCTCGTGCTGGACGAAGGGGTGACGCTCGTCCACGTCGCAGAGCACCAGCCGCACCTCGTCGCCCACCCGGATCCCGATGGCGTCCAGGATCACCGAGGGGTTCTTGCCGACGAACGCCCGGTTGATGTGATCGTCGGGCGTGATCAGCAGCTTCTCCAGCTTCTTCAGATCGTTGCCCGTCACCTCGACCACGTGGCGCTTCTTCATCTCGCGCTTGAGCGAGTCGGCGGCGTCCGCCGTGACGATCAACACCTTCTCGTCGATGCAGATGATGTTGTTGTCGAAGCTGGCGCCCTCGATGACCTTCTCCGCCGCGTAGGCCAGGTCCACCGTCTCGTCCACGACGACCGGCGGGTTGCCGGGACCGGCCGCGATGACCCGCTTGCCGCTGGACATCGCCGCCTTCACCACCGCGCCGCCGCCCGTCACCGCCAGGAGGCGGATGCCCTTGTGGGTCATCAGCTCCTGCGCGCTCTTGATCGTGGGCTCCGCCACCGAGCAGATCAGGTTCTCGGGACCGCCCGCCCCCAGGATCGCCTGGTTGAGCTGGTCCACGAGGTAGTTCGACACCCCCTTGGCCGAGGGGTGGACGTTGAACACCGCCGCGTTCCCCCCCGAGAGGAAGCCGATCCCGTTGTTGATGATCGTCTCGGTGGGGTTGGTGCACGGCGAGATGGAGCCGATCACCCCGTAGGGCGCCCGCTCCATGATCGTGAGGCCGTGATCGCCCGAGGTGGCCCAGGGCTTGAGGATCTCCGGCCCAGGCGTCTTCTCGATCGCCAGCCGGTTCTTCTTGACCTTGCACCCGAAGCGGCCCAGCCCCGTCTCATCGACGGCCATCTGCGCCAGGGTGTCGATCTGGGCCCGGCAGGTGGCCCGCATCGCGTCGATGATCGCGTAGCGGCGCTCCAGCCCCAGCTCCTGGTACGCCTCAAACGCCCGGGAGGCGGCCTGCGTCGCCTGATCCACCGTCTCGAAGATGCCGCGGCCGCTGCTGGAGGGGCGCGCCGCCCAGCTCGCCGCCGCCCGGGTCGCCCCGGGGGCAGGCGCGCCGCCCAGCTCGCGCCCCAGCCGCTCGACCACCCGCTCGACGATGGTCCCGATCTCCCGATCATCCAGCTTCATACGGGCTCCTTGGGGGGCGGCGAGGCTCAGGCCTCACCTTTGCGGTAGCGCAGGGCGCCGTGGACGCTCACCTCATCGACGATCGCCATGATGACGCCGTCCACGGGGCGGTTCTGCGTCGCCACCGTCTGACGCGCCGACGAGCCCTGCGCGATCAGGACGATCTCGCCCTCGCCTGCGCTCACCGCGTCCGCGCACACCAGCAGCGTCGAGGTGTCCTTGAGGTCGTCGGTCACGCCACGCACCAGGAGGAGCCGCAGCCCGTCCAGCGTGGGCTCTTTCTGTGACGCGACCACCGTACCGATGACCTTGCCCAGTAGCATCGCCTAAGACCTCACGACTCGGAGACGTCGGCCTTGCCACGACCCAGCGGCAGCACGGCGTCGATGTTCGCGTGGGGGCGGGGGATGACGTGGACGCTCACCAGCTCGCCCACGCGCTCGGCGCTCCGGGCGCCGGCCTCGGTGGCCGCCTTGACCGCCGCCACGTCGCCGCGGACGATGGCCGTCACGTAGCCGCCGCCGATCTTCTCAAAGCCGACCAGCTCCACCTTGGCCGCCTTGACCATCGCGTCGGCCGCCTCGACCATCCCCACAAAGCCCTTCGTCTCGATCATGCCCAGCGCGTCTGCCATGACTCCCTCACCTGCTCTCGCTCCGCGAGCGGCGCCTCAGGGACGACCGCGCGCGACTTGGATGTAAAAACCCCCGGACCCTGCGGCCCGGGGACGACTCGATCAACGATCCCGGCCGCTCACCGACGCCAGCGCCGCGTTCGCCGCCGCTGCCGCCGAGTCGATCTCCGACTCCGAGCCCGCCATGTAGAGGCGCCCGAAGGCGCCGTAGGGGCGGATGTCCACCAGGGACACGTTCGCCGCCTTCTCCGCCTCGTTCGCCGCGAAGACCACGTAACCCGCCGGCTGCGTCTCCAGGATGAAGAGCGACTGGCCCGGCAGGATCATCATCCCCGCGCTGTTGCGGTTGATCAGCTGCGCCTGGTACGGCTCCACCGAGCGGATGATCTGGTTCGACACCGCCTTCGGCTTGATCCGCTCCCCCTCCGACAGGTTCAGGTGATCCAGGATCGCCTGCCCCGCCTGGAGGACGTTCCCCTGGTCCTCGTCGTGGATCTCCAGGAGGCCGAAGGCCCGCTCCACGACCTGCACCGCCGGAGACACCCGCGTCGCCTTCAGCGCCACGTCCGTCACCCGGTTGATCGCGATCCCCGGCGCGATCTCCACCCAGAGGGACGCCACATAGGGCACCGGCAGAAAGCCTCGCGCCGTCTTCCCGATGTAGCTCGCCAGCTGAGGTTGCAGCTGATCCAGAAAGATATAGGTCCGCAGCTCCACGCCACTCTCCCTGCTCGACCCCTGCGGGGTCCACCGCACACGCGACGCTCAACACCCGCCGCGTACCGAATCAACGGCCGCGACCCTAACACACCCGCCCAGGCGTCACAAGCACTCGCTTCGCTCGACCCCCCACGGCCCCGTAACCTCCTGCTCGCTACGCTCTCAGGAGGAACGGTGCCGGTCCCCCCCGTGACGGGGGGACACCGACCTCCCTCGCTGCGCTCGCTCGCCACCGCTCGCGACGTCTCCCCCCGGCGACCCCTCCCCCCAGCGACCCCTCCCCCCAGCGACCCGTCGGTGTCCCCCCGTCACGGGGGGGAC
>CAUJGC010000093.1 GCA_963169075.1 Myxococcota bacterium | reverse complement strand
CAGGGGGGGGGCGGCGGCAGAGCCTGGCAGCTCGATCCAGGCGAGGACGGGGGAGTCGCCCAGGTCGGGGAGGCCCGCGCGGGGGGCTTGATCGCGCTGGATCAGCTCCTGGATGCGCTCCCAGGCCAGCGGCGAGGTGGTGGGGCCGGGGAGGAGGGGCTGTCGGGGGGTGCTCTCCAGGCGGGAGAGGGCCCAGGCGGCGTCGGCGGCGCGGCGGAAGCGCTGCGCGGGCTGCTTCTCCAGGAGGCGGCGCACCCAGGGCTCGAAGCCTTCGGGGAAGTCGGCGCCGAGGTGCATGGGGGGCGGGGGGGACTTGAGGTGCTCCTGGGCGAGCATGAAGAAGGTGCGCCCCCGGAAGGGGAGGCGTCCGGTGGCCAGGAGGTAGGCGGTGACGCCGAGGGCGTAGAGGTCGGTCCAGGGGCCGAGGTCGTGATCGCGCTCGTTGAGCTGCTCGGGGGACATGTAGGCGGGGGTGCCCGCCATGGAGTCGTTCTGGGTGTGGGCGCCGAGGAGCTTGGCGAGGCCGAAGTCGGTGAGGCGCAGGCCCGGACGCCCGTCGTCTGCGGTGGCGATGAGGACGTTGCCGGGCTTGAGGTCGCGGTGGATGACGCCGCGGGCGTGGGCGTGGGCCAGGGCGTCGAGGATCGCCAGGAGGACGCCGCGCAGCACAGGCCAGGACATCGGCGTCGCGAGGGTGTCGAGGGTGCCGCCGGAGGCGTACTCCATCGCCAGGTAGGGGCTGCCGGCGACGAGGCGCCCCTGGGAGGCGCGCTCGGCCTCCGGAGGGATGCGCCCGTAGTCGAGGATGGTGATGATGGCGGGGTGGTGGAGGCCCGCCATGGCGCGGGCCTCGCGCTGGAACTCCCGGACGTACTCGGGGAGGTGCGCGTCGGGTCCGGTGGCGATCTTGACGGCGACCGGGACGCGCTGGTCGCGGTGAACGGCACGCCAGACGGTCCCCATGCCGCCAGCGCCGGCGATCTCCAGGAGGTCAAAGGGTCCGAGGGTGAGGGGGGGCAGCGCCATGCGGCTCCGGGGGCTACTTGGGGGCGAGGAGGTCCTGGGGGGTGTAGGTGCCGGGTCGGGGCAGCTCGGGGCTCTCGGCGGGCTCCCCGGCTTCGGGGGTGATGACGATCTTGCCTGGGGCGGCGAAGTCCACGAGGACGGCGCTCCTGCGCTGTCGCTCGGAGATGACCTCGGCGCCCTCCAGCTCTTCTTTATACACGTACTCCCAGCTTGATACAGATGTTGTAATCCCACCTCTATAGCCATCAACCGGGCTGTAGATGAGGATCGAGGTGTCGGCGTGCCCCGACTCGATGATCTGCCCCTCGTGCTTCGGGTGCAGCTCGTGCCCGAAGCCGCTCGCGGTCAGCTCCACCACCAGCTCCACCTCGCCGCCAGGCAGCACGTCCTGGAGGCGGAGCGTCGTGACGGAGGTCCCGTCCTCCCCCGCGCCCCAGGCGCGCCAGTCCGTGTAGGTGGACAGCTCGTCCAGCACATGCCACGCGCCGCCCCGGCGCACCGCGAGGACCACGATCTCTTCGGTGAAGAAGCCGTCGCAGCTGGGGTGCTCCAGGCGGAGCAGCGTCCACCCCTGCAAGCTCCCCTGCCCCGGTCGCGCCTCCTCGGCGGCGCAGGTCGGGGTCAGCGCGTCGCCCTCCTCCGGCGGCGCGCCGTCGCAGGAGAGCAGCGCGTTGACCCGCGCGCAGAGCGCCGGGAGGGTCGGCGCCGGGTCCACCGCGCCGCAGCCCTCCAGCGTGCAGCGGTAGTCCCGCGCGGGCGCTGCGGCGCGGGGGAGCCCCTCCAGCGCGGCCTGGACCGCCTTCGAGGGGCGGAGCGCCAGCGAGCGCCGGAAGGCGTCGGCGGCCTCCGCCTCGTGCCCCAGGCGCTGCTCGATGAGGCCGAGGTTGTAGAGGAGCGAGGCCCGCTGGCGGGGCTCGACGGCGGCGGTGATCGCGCGGCGGGTGGCGTCTTCGGCGCGGGGGAGATCCCCAAGCTGGAGGTAGGCCCAGCCCAGCTCGCCCAGGATCGCCGGGTCGTCGGGGCGCGCGGTCAGCGCCCGCTTGAAGGCCGCGATCCCGCCCTGGAGGTCCTGGCTCCGGACGAGGCGGCGGCCCTCCTGGAGCTGCTTGAGGGACTCCCGCTGGGCGGCGCGCTGCTGCGCGGGCTGCGGCGCAGGGCCAGCCTCGCGCCGCGGCTGGGCGCAGACCTCGCCGGGCGCGGCCGGGAGGCCCAGGAGCGCAGCGGCGGTGAAGAGCAGCAGGGGGAGCGCAGATCGCATGAAGCCTCCAGAGCAGGCGATGCATCCTGCTCTGGAGACTAGGCAGAGGGCGGGCCGGGATGCAAGGGGTCCGCTCAGGTGAAGATGATCTGAGCGCCCTCAGCCAGCTCGTAGAAGTCCATCGCGGTGATGACGTCATGGACCTGGGGGAGCAGCTCCTCGCGCTTGACCTTCATCATCGTCATGGCCAGCTCGCAGGCGTAGAGCTGGGCGCCGGCGCCCTCCAGGATCTCGATCATCTCGCGGGCGGTGGGGAGGTCCAGCTCGGTCATGCGATCCCGCATCATCTTCGCGGCGAAGCGCTCCATACCGGGCAGCCCCGCGATCATCGTGGGCATGGGGCTGGAGGGGTTCCCCGCCATGTTGACGTGGAGGTGATCGACCTTGGCGGCGGTGATGACGTCCAGGCCGTAGAAGGTGAAGAAGACGAAGGCGTCGATGCCGCTCATGCGGGCGGCGTTGGCGAGGATGAGGGCGGGGTAGGCCTCATCCAGGCCGCCTTTGGAGCAGATGATGGCGACCTTGCGGGGGGCGTGGTCTTCGCTCATGGGGTTCTCCTCTCGCTTTAAATCCTGTATCCTCAGATGCATCCGACAGGCTTGGGGATCCCGGCGACCTGAGCCGCCATCACGCCGGGCGCCTTGGGGAAGAGCGTGTAGATCTCCTTGATCGGCAGGCCGCTGCCCTGGGCGAGCCGCCGCACGTTGGGGGAGCGCCCCTGCGCGGCGAAGTCCTCGCGGGCGAAGCGGATCACCGCCCAGTGCGCCTCGCTCAAGCCGCCCAGGCCCAGGGCGCGGGCGATCTCCTCAGCGCGCGCCTCGGTCCAGGTGGGATCGGCGCCCTCCTGGGAGGGGGCGGCGCAGGCCGCAGGCGCGGGCGGCGGCGCGGCGGCGCGGCGCGGCGGCGCAGGCTGGGGAGCCGCCGCCTGGGGAGCGGCCAGGCGCCGCGCTCCCAGGAGCGCGCGCGGGGCGCGGGGCGCCTCGGCGGGGGCGCTCGCCTGGACCGAGGCCTTGCCCAGATAGCGCAGCCCCTCCAGCATCACCGCCATCCCCCGGCGCACGTCGTCGTCGTGGGAGGCCTTGAGCATCCCGAGGAGGCCCTTGGGGGCGTCCTCGGCGTGGGGGTGCTGGAGGGCCTGGGCCGCCTGGGCCGCCATGTCCAGCACCTCGGGCTGGGTGAGGGCCTTGACGGCCCGCAGGATCCGGCCCAGGCTCTCCCCAAGCTGGCGCAGCTCCTCCGGCGGCGTCGAGACCACCAGGGCGTCGAGGAGGTGGAGGCTCTCCTGGGCGAAGGCGAAGTAGCCGCGCTGCTCCAGCGCGTCCAGCTTGGTGATGCCGACGCGCATGATCTCCCGGAGGATGGGGAGGACCTCATCGATCAGCTCCTGCTGGCGGCGCTGGTGCTCCAGCAGGAGGGCGAGCTGCTCGCCCAGGGCGTCCACCTTGCGCTCCAGCACATGCAGGCTGGCGCTTTCTTGTGCGTTCGTCTCCATCTTCAGCTCCACTTGCCAGCGAGGACCATGCGGTGATCCAGAGGCAGCTCCTGCCCCCGGAGGAGGACGTTCCAATAGACCCAGCGGAAGCCCAGCTTGCCCCAGTGGTTGACGTGGCTCTCCTCCAGCAGCGTGAAGGGGCCGACGCCAGGGAGCGGGAAGCGCCCGGGCAGGGGCTCGGTCTCGTAGTTGAAGTCGATCAGCAGCGCCTTGCCGTGGCCCGTCTCGATGAAGCAGTTGGCGTGCCCATCAAAGGCAGGCTCCAGCGGGCGCCCCTCGATGGCTCGGAGGATGTTCTCGGTCAGGACCTCCCCCTGGAAGTGCGCCACCGAGCCGGCCTTGGAGGTCGGCAGATCGGTGGCGTCCCCCAACGCGAAGATCGCCGGGTCCGCCTTGCTCTGGAGCGTGTGGCGGTCGGTGGGCACCCAGGCGTCCGCGTCCCCGAAGCCCGAGCGGGCGATGATGCCGCTCCCGGTGTGCAGCGGCACCGTCACCAGGAGATCGTAGGCGATGCGGCGGCCGTCGTAGCCCTCGATCCAGCGCTCGGCCCCGTGGACCTTCGCCAGCGTGAAGGAGGGCTCCAGGCGGATGTTGCGCTGCTCCAGCAGCTCGCCCAGCATCGAGGCGGCACGCGGGCGGGTGAAGGCGCCGTCCAGCGGGGTCGCGTAGACGATCTCCACGTCGTCGCGGCGCCCCCGCTCGGTGAACCAGGCGTCGGCCAGGAAGGCGAACTCCAGCGGCGCCACCGGGCACTTGATGGGCATCTCCGCGATGTTGATCACGAGGCGGCCGCCCCGGAAGCGCTCCAGCGCCCGCTGGAGCGCCGACGCCCCCTCCAGCGTGTAGAAGTCGAAGGCCGTCTCGTACCAGCCCGGCCCGGTCAGCCCCTCGGTGCGCTCCGGGGCCAGCTCGGCGCCGGTGGCGATGATGAGGAGATCAAAGGGGATGCGCTCCCCGCCCTCCAGGACCACGGCGCGCCCGGGCGCGTCCACGCGGTCGATGGAGGCCAGGCGCAGCTCCACGCCAGGAGGCATGAGGCGGGTGCGCGGGCGGCGCAGCTCCTCGGCCTGGTACATCCCGAAGGGCACCAGGAGGAGGCCCGGCTGGTAGAGGTGATCGTCGTCGCGGTCGAGGACGGTGATCTTCCACCCCTCCGGCAGGCGGCGGTCGAGCTTGTGGGCCATCAGGGTGCCTGCGGTCCCTGCGCCCAGGATGACGAGGTGCTTCATGGATCGCTCCGCGAGGGTTGCGTGGGGAGGCGCGGCGTCAACCGCGGCGTCACCCCTCCAACGCAACCTCTGCGCCAACCTCGCCTCCCGCGCCTGCGGCGCTCCGCGCCCCTCAGGGCGCAAAAAAATCGCCGAACAATGTTCTGCGCTTTTTTTGCGTCACATGCGGCCCCGAAGGGCCGCCCAGCTCACCCGCTGCACGCCTCGCTCGGGAGGCAGACCCGCGTCTCCCCCCCCAGGTCGCAGCACGCGCTCTCCCCCATGCACTCGCTCGCGCTGGTGCAGGGCAGGTAGAGCGTGCACTCCTCGGGCGTCAGGCAGTAGTCGAACGCCGCGTCCTCGCGGTCGCAGCAGATCGTGCCCCCGCCGCACTCCGCGTCGCTGCTGCACGGCGGGTTGCTGTCGCAGGCCGCCTGCTCGTAGCAGATCGGCCCCTCCGTCCCCAGGTCCGGGCGGTCGCAGCACACCAGCCCGCCGCCGCACTCCGCGTCGCCGCCGCACGCCACGCCCAGCGAGCAGCTCGCCGCCGAGACGCAATACCCCGGCCCGAAGCGGTCGCAGCACACCAGGCCCTCGTAGCACTCGCTCGTGTCGGCGCAGGGGACGTTGCCGTAGCACGCCTCCACCGTGTCGCACGTCGCGGCGCCGTCGCGGTCGCAGCACACCAGCCCCGACTCCGCGCCGCACTCCGCGTCCGCGCCGCACGCGATCCCCTGGTAGCACGCCTGCTCGCTGGACGCGCAGTAGGTCAGCTCCGAGGTGGCGCAGCAGAAGCCGTTGTCCTCGCACTCCGCGCTCGTCTCGCAGAACCCTGCGCAGCTCGGCTGACCGTACACGCACTCCCCGTCGCAGCACAGCGCGTCCTCACCGCACTGCGCGTCGGCGGAGCAGGTGCCGGTGCACGAGAGCTCGGTCGAGCAATAGCCGCGCTCCGCGCCGTCCAGCCGACAGCAGACCATCCCCTCCCCTTCGCACTCCGCGTCGTCGCCGCAGGTGCCCAGGTTGCAGATGCTCTCCTGCGTACACACCCCGAAGCAGCACGCCAGCCCCTGACCGCACTCCCCGTCGTCTGCGCACGCCTGACCCTGGGTCGGGTCCACCTCGCAGCTCTCGCCGCCATCGCCGCCCGAGCACGCCTGGAGGAGATCCTGCTCGGCCTGCGTGAAGACGCGCGACGTTCCGTCTTCACACTGGTAGGTGATGTCGCCGCTGGCGCTGCGCGTGAAGCTGTAGCTCGACTCCGCGCCGCTCGACGGCACCAGCCGGATCGTCCCGGCTCCCCCGCCGCTCGAATCGCCGCTCGTCTCGATGATCTGCGCGCCGCAGAGCACCCCGCCCGCCCCGTAGAAGGTCTGCGTGAAGCGCCCCGTCGTCGAGTCGATGCTGATGTCGATGGCCGCCCCGTTCTCGTAGCGGTAGCTCAAGAGCCCCGTCGAGGTGCACCCGCCCTGCGGGTTGAAGCAGCGCGTCACGTCCACCAGCGTCGGCAGGCACGACGCAAACTCCTCCAGCCCGCTCACCTCGCACGAGCGCGTCTGCCCGTCCGGCAGCCGCACCTCGCCGCGACGCACACGCCAGGAGCCCCCGTCGGTGCACCGCGCGTCCCCCACCTCCACCGGCGGGCTCACCTGCACATCCCCCACCTCGACGTTGCGCTGATCCGCGCCGGTCTCCGCGTGGTAGGCCGTGATCCGCGCCGTCGAGCTGCGCCGCGCGAAGATCACAAAGCGCCCCTCCCCGTTGGCCGTCGCCGCGTCCGAGCCCGCATAGCCCACGCCGCTCATCATCACCCGCGCCCCCGCCACAGGCTCCCCCGTGTCGGCGTCGAGCACCTGCCCCGTCACGCACGCCGTCTCCATCTCCTGATCGGCGTTCCAGAAGGACATGTGCGCGATCTCACCCACATACGACCCCGACGCCGCGTCCAGCGTCAGCGTCCCCTCCTGGCGCCACACCCCGGCGCCCTCGTCGAAGCTCCACAGCGGCACCTCCGCAGGCAGCTCCCCCGAGGGCGACGACGGCGCCGGGATCGCGATCTCCATCAGCTGATTCGGCGCCAGCTGCACCTTCTCGCCGCCCTGCCGGATCGTCACGTCCAGCATCCCGAACGACTCCAGCTTCGCCGCGCCCCCGCTCGCCCCCACCGCCGTCAGATCCCCGGGCGCCGCCGCCAGCTCCACCTCCTGCGAGGGGTCGATCGGCGTCAGGAACACCTGCACCATCCCCGTGATCGGGCTCCCCGACGCGTCCACCAGCGCGCCGCCGGGCACCACCGCCCGCGCGCCGCGATCCCCCTGGATCTCACCGCCGATCACCGCGTCCAGCGGCTGCGGCGACGCCTCCGGCAGCAGCGTCACCCCCAGCGCCGCAGGCTCCTCCCCCACCGTCACCTGCTTGATCGCTGGCAGGAAGCCCGCGCGATCCACCCGCACCACCAGCGCGCCGCTGGAGGTGCGCAGCGCGTACCTCCCATCCGCGCCTGTCGTCCCTCGGCCGCCGCCCGCGCTCACCGTGGCACCCGCCACCGGCTGCCCCGTCGCGTCCACCACCAGCCCGAAGAGCCCCGAGCCCTGCCCGCCCCCATCCCCCACCGGCCCGCTGCCCCCCGAAGAGCACGCCGCCAGCAGCGCCGCCAGCCCCACTCCGCTCCACCTCATCCATCGCCTGCACATCACCTGACCTCCTCAGCGCTCCAGCTACACGGCGCGCGCTGGCTCCGCCGCGCCGCTCGATGCGATACGCGTCCTAGTATAAAGCCTCGGCCGCGCTCACCCTGTACGCAAGATGAACGCTCCCTGGAGTGGGGGTCTGGGGGGCGCTGACCCCCAGC
>CAUJGC010000092.1 GCA_963169075.1 Myxococcota bacterium | reverse complement strand
GCCCCGTTGCTCCTGTGAGCGAAGCGAACAGGAGCTTACGGGGCCGGGGGGGTTGCGTCACGGGGGGGACCGGCTCCGTAACCGCCGACTCCGCTTCGCTTCACAGGAGCAACGAGGCCGGGGGGCATCACGCTAATCCACGCACACGCCGCCGCCGTCTGCCGCGCCTGCAAAGCACTCTCTCCCCGGATCACCTGCGGCGACCTCCAGGCGGTTGAGGCGGCACTGGAGGGTATCCCCGGTGGTGTCGTTGTTGTCGCCGTCGGTGCGGAAGCCAGCGCAGGCGCTCTGGCAGCTGGCGAGGGAGGTGTAGATGGTGTTGTCGCCGGTGCAGTTGGCGGAGGCCAGATCGCAGTAGGTGTCGCAGAGGCTCCGCCCGGCCACGCAGACGCCGCCGCCGTCAGGCGCGGCCTGGGGACAGAAGGTGCTGGGGTCGTTGCGCGCGGCCAGGGCGGCGCGCTGGCGGCACTGGAAGGTGTCGCCGGAGGTGTCCCCGGCGATCCCGGTGTTGGGGTAGGCCAGGCAGGCCGAGACGCAGGCGTCTCGGAAGCCCTCTTCGGGGAAGATGTTGAAGTCCAGGCAGATCTCCTGCATCTGGCCGCAGTAGCTCCCGCAGGGGGAGGGGCCGATGCAGACGCCGCCGCCGTCGGGCGCGGTGTGGGGGCAGTGGGTGATGGGGTCGCCGTCGCGGGCGGCGGTCAGGTGGTAGATGCGGCACTGGACGGTGTCGCCGCTGGTCTCATCGTCGATGCCGTTGCTGACGTAGTCCGCGCAGGCGGTGAAGCACTCGGCCTCGTCGTCGAAGACGCGGGTGGAGCTGGTGGTGCAGACGCTCAGCGAGAGCTCGCAGTAGGTCTGGCAGAGCGGGGAGGCTTCGGGGAGGGCGGCGTCACGGCGGGCCTCGACCTCGGCCTCGAAGGCGTCGAGGTCTTCGGTGAAGTTACAGCCCCCGGCAAGCGCGGCGAGGCTCCAAAGCGCCAGGGTCCAGGCTCTGCGTCGTCCCATCTCGACTCCCTCCGCACAAGCAAGCGTTCTTCCATCATCGCGCCTCAGGACGCCTCGCCTTCCACCCTAGCAGACCGACCCGCGCGCGGCTACTCCTGGCGATTGACGCAGGCGCACAGCGCGGCTAACCTGCCCTCGACGTCGGTGGCGGAACACAGGCGAAGCGGAGCAGGCATGAGCGGGGAAGACAAGGGGCAGGCGGGCACGCGCGTTGAGGCCTATGCCATCGGGGACACCCTGGAGGGGCGCTTCAGGATCACGGGGCGCCTCGGACGCGGCGGCTTCGCCACCGTCTACCGCGCGGTCCAGCTGAACCTCAACCAGGAGGTCGCCGTCAAGGTCCTGGACCACCACGACGACAAGCCGGAGGCCTTCGTAGAGCGCTTCCTCCGCGAGGCCCGCACCGTCGCCCAGATCCGCCACCCGGACGTCGTGCGGGTGATCGACTTCGGCGTCACCCAGGGCGGCGCCCCCTACATGGTGATGGAGCTGCTGGAGGGCTACAGCCTGGAGGACGAGCTGCGCCGCCACGGCGCCATCGACCCGCCCCGCGCCCTCCGCCTCATGATCCGCGCGCTGGACGCGCTCCAGGCTGCCCACGCCCAGGGCATCGTCCACCGCGACCTCAAGCCCGCCAACCTCTTCCTCACCAACATCGGCACCGTCTCCGAGACGCTCCGCATCCTCGACTTCGGCATCGCCCGCGCCGTCGAGGCCGACACCGAGCAGCTCACCGCCACGGGGCAGCTCCTGGGCACCCCCGCCTTCCTCCCCCCCGAGTACATCACCCACCACCAGATCTCGCCTGCGCTGGACGTCTACCAGATGGGCCTCATCCTGGTGCAGATGGTCACGGGGCGCTCGGCGGTCGGCGGGCGCAGCCTCTACCAGTCCATGCTGGCCCACGTCTCCGGCGAGCTGGACATCCCCACCGAGCTGCTCGCCTCCTCCCTCGGCCCGGTCATCGCGCGCTCCATCGCACTCCACACCGAGGATCGCTTCAAGGACGCCGCCGCCTTCCGCGACGCCCTCACCGCGATCGACCCCGCCACCCTGCCCCCGGGCTCCGCCTTCATCCTCCCGGGCGAGCCCACCACCGACATACCGGTCATCGACTCCGACGAGTTCATCTCGGCGCCGGGGCAGGAGGAGCGCCGCAACAACGCCAAGGTCACCAGCCGCCTCGTCCAGTCCCTCGCCCGCGGCGAGGTGCCCCCTGAGCTGACCCGCGACGTGGACATCATCCGCCCGGACGCCCCCGCCAGACGCTCCGCCACCCACGCCGCCCTGGAGCCGCAAGCCGCCCCCGCCGCCGAGCCCAGCGGCCCCCCCAGGGTCCTCCTCGCCGCCATCGTCGTCGTCCTCCTCCTCGCGGGCGGCCTCGGCGCGATCCTCGTCGCGATGGGCCTCGAACCCGAAGGCGAGGCGGCGCCTGCGGCCTCTGCCCCCGCGCCGCCGCCTGCCTCGGCGGCGGCCCCGCCGGCCTCTCTCGCCGCCGAAGCGGCCCCGCCGGCCTCCGTCGCCGCCGAAGAGACGCCGCCGACGGCCACGCCGACGCGCCGACGCGGCGAGAGCGTCGCCCGACGCGCCGACCCGGCCACCGCGCCCGCAGGCTCCGCCGAGGCACCCGCCACCGCACCCCGCAAGACCATCGGCGTCATCGACGACGACGCCAAGCCCAAGCCCCCCAAAACAATAGGTATCCTGCAATGACGCACCGCCGCGCCGCAGCCTCGCTCCGCTACGCCCTCGCGCCTGCCGCGCTCGTCGCGCTGCTCACCGGGGGCGCCAGCGCCCCGGGAGCCCAGGAGATCAAGCCCGCCACCGTCCAGCCCACCGACGCCCAGGTCCAGCTCTACGAGAAGGCCACCGAGGCCTACCAGGCCGAGGACTGGCCCAAGACCATCGAGCTGCTCCGCTCCTCCCTCGCCCTGGGCGAGCTGAACGTCGTCTACCTCAACCTCGGCCGCGCCCTCTTCCGCTCCGGCCAGTGCGACCAGGCCGAGGACGCCTACGCCAAGGCCCTCACCGCGCCACGCGTCGAAGGCCTCGACATCGAAGACCTCAAGGCACGCATCGTCGAGTACCGCGCCGAGCTCTCCGCCTGCCCCGGCACCCTGGAGCTGGTCTGCAACCCCCCGGAGATGACCGTCTCCATCGACGGCAAGGTGCCCGTCCCCTGCGGCCAGGAGCTGCTCCTCGCCCCGGGAGAGCACGTCCTCACCGCCTCCGACGGCCAGCTCACCGCCCAGACCCGCGTCGTCGTCACCAGCCGCCAACGCCAGCGCGTCGAGCTGGACGCCGCCCCCAAGGCCGAAGCACCCCCGGTCGAGCGACCCACCTCCCTCCTCGTCCCCATCGGCGTCGGCACCACCCTCGTCGGCGTCGGCCTCCTCGCCGGAGGCGTCGTCGTCGATCAGGTCGTCCTCGACGACACCCTCACCGAGCTGGAAGACGCCATCCTCGCCGGAGACGAGGCCGCGCGCAAGACCGCACGCGATGACGCCGACGGCCTCCAGACCACCGTCCTCATCCTCTACGCCGCTGGCGGCGTCGTCACCCTCGGCGGCGTGGTCCTCACCACCCTCGGCCTCCTCGACGACGGCCCCGCCGAGGAGCCCCCGGCCGCGCACCTCGCCCCCTGGCTCACCCCCGACGGCAGCGCGGGCGTCTCGTGGCAGGGCGCCTGGTAGCCGACCCCCTCACACCTGGATCGCCTTCCACTTCCCCTCCCAGAACTTCCAGCCCATCGCCGCGAAGAGCGCCACGATGTAGGTGCCTACGGCCATCCACGCCCCGATGAACCCCAGGTCCAGCCCGAAGACGAAGAGCCACGTCCCGGGCACCAGGCAGCAGAAGTGGAGCACCATCTCCACATACATGACGTACTTCGTGTTCCCCGCCCCGAAGAGCGCCTGCGTCCACACAAACGCCATCATCACCATCGGCCCGAAGCACGCCAGCAGCCGCAGCGCAGGCGCGCCCACCGCGATCACCGCCGGATCATCGCTCAGGAGATCCAGCGTCGCCTCCGGCCACGCCACCACCAGCGCCGCCACCACCACCAGGATCCACGCCCCCAGCTTCGCGGACGACCACCCATAGCGCTCCGCCATGTCCGGCCGCCCCTCACCGAGCGACTGGCTCACCAGCGTCGCCGTCGCCGTCCCAAACGCCAGGCTGGAGATGAACATCACGCTGAAGATGTCCGTGATCACCTTCGCCGCCGCGCTGTACACCGCCGGGCGGCTCGCCAGCGCCATATACGCCCAGTCCGTCACCGCCGACGCCCCCTCCGCGCGGCTCTGCTCCAGCCACCCGTCCTGCCACACCCGATACGCCGACGCACCCTCCTGACCGTAGAACCCCGTCGCCGCCAACGACTCCGTCACCGCGTCCGCGTCCAGCAGCCCGATGATCTTGAAGTACACCAGGAAGCCCGCCATCACGAACACCGTCGCCAGACCGCTCGGCACGCTCAGCTTCACGATCTCCCAGCCCATCCGCGGCTGGATGTTCGCCAGCCGGTACACCCGGAACGAGCGCATCAGCGCAGGCCACAGGCTCCACCCGATCATCACCCCAAGCCCCACATAGGTCGAGATCAAGCTCGCCAGCCCCGCGCCGCCCACCCCCATCGCCGGGAAGACCCACCAGCCGAAGATCAGCGCGTAGTTCAACCCCACGTTCAGCACGTTCATGATCATCGCCGCGACCAGGTGGATGTGCGTCTTGCCGATCCCATCAAAGAACGACTTGTACGACGCCGTCGCCACCATTGAGAGCACGCCCAGCATGCGCCACCCCGCGTACTCCGCCCCGAGGACCTGCACCGCCGGGTCTGCCGTCAAGAGCGTAAACGCCCACGGCACAAGGAAATACGCCACCACCGACGCCACCCCGCCCGTCGTGAACGCCACCAGCAGGCTGTTCGCCAGCACGCGCCCCGCCAGCTCCGACTCACCCTCCCCCTGACGACGCGCCGTCATCGACTGCGTGCCCACCGAGATCGATGACAGAAAGCCGCCCACCGACCACAGCAGCGGCAGGCTGAACCCCAGCGCCGCCTGACCCGGCACCGACACCGTCGGATCCAGCTTGCCCACCATCAGCGTGTCGGTGATGTTCACAAACGTCTGCGTCAGCATCGCAAACACCACCGGCCCCGCCAACGTCAGGATCCGGCGCGAGAGCGCCGCCTCGGGCAACAAGAATCTTCCTACGCGCGCTGCTATGCTCATACACCTCCACCGCGCCCCGCTCCATCGCCGGCGCGGCGCGCAGACTATCCCCCACCCCGGGAGGTGTAAAGAGCCCCGGCGCCACCCGCCAGCGACGCGCCCACCGCGGCAAAAAATCTTGTCACACCCCTGCCCCCCCTGCTCTAAGCAGGAGCGGCACCTGCCGCACGGACCGGATGACCTCATGCGACCCCATACGACCTGTGGAGACCCCACGATGCGCCTGCTCCCCCACGCCCACCGCCTCGCCGCGCTCCTCCTCACCGCCGCGCTCGCCAGCGCCGCCTGCACGGCAGACGACGAGGAGCAGGACAGGAGCGCGCGCCCGGAGGCAGATGCCGGGGCCAGCGTTGACGTTGACGTTGACGTTGACGTTGACGTTGACGTTGACGCTGACGCTGAACCAAACACCGGCCTGCTCTACGTCGAGGAGGCGGAGGAGCCTCCCCTCGTCAACATCGGGCAGGGCTTCCGGGGGACGCTGGAGGGCGTCGATAGCGACCGCTTCTCAGTGGAGCTTCAAGCGGGGGAGGTCCTGGTCGTGTACGTCGATCTCGACTTCACCGGGAACAACACGCTCTACATCCTCGACATCCTTGGGGACTTCACCACGGGGCGGCTCTTCCAGGACCTCCGGGCTGGGGACCGGTTCGAGATCTTCGCGCCGCGAACGGCCACCTACACCGTCCACCTCTTCACCCAGGAGGACACCGAGGAGGACACCGAGGAAGCGGGCACCTCAGCGCCCTACAGCTTTCGCCTGGAGAGCCGCGCGCCGCTGGTCCGGGAGCCCCTGGAGTCGCTCCCGCACACCACCTCGGGCTCAAGCCTCCGCGTTCGCGCCTTTGAGGTCACCTTGGAGACCCCCGCGGCGCTCGTGGGGGCGCTGGAGGCCATCGTCGGCAGCAGTGAGGCTTCGGCGGCTGAGTCGCTGCTCCTCTGGGACCCCTCCAGCGGAGCGCGCAAGCTGGAGCGAGGCCAGCGGGACGTCCTGCCCGAGGGCCTCTCTGTGGCTGGCGCGCAGCTGGACGCGGGGCGCTACACCCTCCTCCTCCAGCCGTTTCGCGCACGCAGCGGTCAGGAGGTCCAGCTCACCGTCTCGACCGACGATGACAGCGCCAGCTTCCCGCTCGGGACGCTCGTGGAGGGCGCCGAGATCACCGGGACGCTCACCGCTGGAGACACCGACCACTTCGTGTTCGGCCCCGACCGCCTCGCGCTCCTGCGGTACGCTCGGGTGGAGGTCCTGGGCCCCGATCCGGTCCTCACGCTCTGGAGCCTTGACCAGCGCTGGCTCACCGCCACCCCCCAGGACGGCCGCGCCGTCCTGGAGTTTGAGGTGAGCGAGGCGTGGGGGGCGTCGATGTGGCTTGAGGTCACCAGCGCCTCCGGGCAGCCCGCGGAGTACACCCTGCGCGTCACCGCCACCGACTGGCGCCAAGGCCGACCGCTGGAGCTTGACAGCGCCCCGCGCGCCGGAGAGGTCGACCAGGGCACCTACACCTGGTTTCAACTTGCCCCGCTTGGCCCGGGCTTCCTCCTCACCCGCCTGGATCCAGGCTCCCGCGCGCTCCTCCTCCCCTCCAACAAGAGCGGGGACGCCACCTGGACGCTCCCCGACTCCCCCAACGGGATCTTCCCCTCCCTCGGCGAAGCCCGGGCGCTCCAATGGGGCGTCCGCCACGCGACCTTCGAGGCCGCTCCCTTCACCATCGAAGACCTCCGCTTCATCCCCTCGGGCGCGACCTACCCCTCGCGGCCCGTCAACGCTGGACCGCTGGACACCCTCACGCTCCCCACGACGGGCTACACACAGCTGAACGCCGAGATCAACGGCCCCACCCAGCGCTTCCACCTGACCCTCCCCATCCTCCCGGGCCAGCGCCTCCTCCTCGCCCTCACGCTCCGCGGCGACCCCGACGCGACCCTCGCCCCGCGCGCCGACGGCGCGACCCTCCTCCACACCTACCGCGGCGTCGGGCAGCGCTCCCCCCTCGTCGCCTGGGAGTTTGAGGGCGGCGCCGAGGCCTCCAACATCACCTTCGCCGTGGAAGGCGACTGCCCCCAGCTGGGCGCGGAGGACCCGCCCTTCTTCAACTGCCCCATCCGCTCCTTCACGCTCTACATCCAAACCATCGAGCCCTGACGCGAGGCGCTGCAAAGCGGCCACCTCGGAGGTAGGCGCGCCTCGTTCGCCGCGCGCCTCGCGGCGCGCAGCGGCGATGACGTTTGACGGAGCCTGCCGGAGCCATGTCCGTTGATCGTCGCTGCTTGGGTATGAGCTGTGACGACCTCCGAGGTCGTGTCGCGTCAGGGGTTCAACGGCAGGGGTTCAACGGGGAGAGCGCCCGAAGTAGAGGCGTGTGCTGGCGAAGGTCTGCTCCAGCTCGGGGCGTTGCTTGGACTGCGCCTTGACCTGATCGTTGACCTGGCCGAGGAGATCGGCAGCTTCGGCATCAAGTCTCCCCTGCGCGCTCGATGGAGGTCGCGGCGGCTTCGCAAGCGAGCCCGACCCCGAGCCGCGCCTTGCGGAGCTTATTGAGCGCCTCGGCGGTCAGGTTGCCCGCCTCGGCGGGAGGGACGAGGTGGTCGGCGACCTCCAGGGTGACGACGCCGTGCTTGATCTCTGCCATGGGATAGTCCTCCGTGTCGGGGCGCCCGAGGGCGCATGTTGATAACGAACGTCTTTAAAATCGCATAC
>CAUJGC010000091.1 GCA_963169075.1 Myxococcota bacterium | reverse complement strand
CAACCTCTTCGTCTTGCCGTCTTCTTGGGGCGCCCCCCCCCGCCCGGCGGGGGCGGCCCCCCCCCCCCCCGAACCCCCCCTTCACGTCTCCCCCTTGAACGCGCCCCCCACCGTCCGATCCGTAGACCCCAGGCGACGCATCACCTCCAGGAGCTGCTCCCACGCCGGAGAGCGCCGCGCCACGCTGGGCAGCTGCAACGTAAACTCCAGCAGCGCGTCCCGCAGCGCCACGTCCGCCTCCGAGAGCACCGCGTCGTAGCGCCAGTCCAGGATGTGCGCCGACTGCGGCTCGGTGTGCGCCAGCAGGTAGTCCAGAAAGATCTCCAGCCGCCGCGCCGTCGAGGGGATGTCCAGCTCCTCCGGCGACCGCGGATCCGACATGCAGGCCCAGGCCAGATCCCCACCCCAGAGCTCCTCCGCCAGCGGGCTGCTCCCCAGCGCCAGCGTCGTCCCAAAGAGCCCCGCGTCACCCCCAGGCAGCCGCACCGCCTTCCGCACCGCGTCCACGATCCGGTGGAAGTTGTCGTCCTCTAACGAAAACCCAACAAAAAGCATATGTTTGGTGATCAAGAGCGCCTGCACGATCCCCGCCAGCGCCGCCCGCCGCTCCGCGTAGCGCATGTAGTCCTCGCGGGTCAGGACGATGTCCTCCGGGTGGGCCACGCAGCCGTGCATCTTCAACACCCAGCGATCACACCCCAGCGCCGGCGTGTGCGGCAGCGCCGCCACCTTCAACCCCAGCGCCTCCGACGCCAGCTCGAAGAGCTGGTCGTAGTTCGTCGTCACCACCTCCTTCACCGGCAGCCGCGCCAACAACCCCTGCGTCAACGAGTGGACGTGGGAGGTCAGCTGCGCCGCTACCGCAGGCCCCAGCCGCCCCGCCCCCAGCCGCCGCGAGAGGATGCGGGCCTGATCCAGGAAGTCCAGCCGACGCAGCGCCTCCTGCTCCCGCGTGTCCATCCCCACCTCCTGCGCCAGCTGGAGCAGCAGGCTCCCCCACGTCGGCAGCCCCGCCCCCGCGCTCACCCCCGCCCCCAGGAAGAGCACCAGCTCCCCCGCCCGGGCCAGCTGCGCCAGCCGCTCCGCCGTCTCCCGCAGCCCCGCGTCCAGCTCCGGCCAGTAGACCGCCCGCCGCGAGCGCGCCCGCTGCGCCGCCGCGAAGGTCGGCCCGTCGAAGGTCACCAGCGCGATGTCCACCCCGAGCCGCTCCGCCTCCTCAAAGAGCGCCGGCAGCAGCGCCTGCACCACCTCCCCGGCACGCCGCCGCGCACCCCCATAGCGCGTGCCGATCACCGGCAGCGCCAGCAGGTGACGCTGCCGACGATAGAGCGGCGCCTGGCCCGTCAGCGCCGCCGTCGCCGTCTGGAGGAACTGCCGCGCCCCCTCGATGTACCACTCGATCCCCCGATGGCCCGCCCCCACGTTGGTGGGCCAGGGGCGCGGCCCCGGCCAGGGCCACGTCGTCAGCGGCATCGTCCGCACCCCGTCCCGGCTCCAACCCTCAGGCGGCGCAGGCCACGCAAACCCCACCGGCAGCGGCGCCGGGTAGTCGGTCCAGCTCGGGAGCGGGATCGCCGCAAAGTCGCACGGCATCAGCCACGCGTCGCACGCCAGCTTGCGGATGTCGCCCTGGAGGATGAAGACATGACCCGGTGACGCCCCGCGATGTTTCACGTGAAACCCTCCACCTGCAAGTGTGCGACAAAAGGCGCCCTGGGCTGGCCTTGCGCCCCGCGCCCCGCTATGCTCCGGCGCACGGCGGCTGCCCGAGGATGCTACGGCCTGCCTCACGTGTCTACCCTGGACCCTCTTCGCTGGAGCCTGTGTCGCGTATGAAAGCCCTCCCCTACGCCCGCCGTCTGGCGCTCGTCTTCGCCGCTGGCGTCACCCTCCTCGGCGCCGCGGCCTGCGGCGACGACGACGACGACCGCATCCCGCCGCCCCCTGCCGAGGACGCAGGCGCCAACAACGCGGCCCCGGACGACACAGGCGCCGACGCCGACGACACCGCCGACGCGGCTGCCGACGCCGAGCCCGACGCCCCGCGCCCCGAGCCCCAGAACGACCAGGAGCGCATCCTCTTCATCGACGCCACCGAGACCTGGGAGCTGCCCGAGCTGCAAGGCGAGGTCCACGTCGTCCGCACCGAGGGGAACATCCCCCACGTCTTCGCCACGAACGAGCACGACCTGGCCTACGTCCTGGGCTTCGTGGTGGCTCGGGATCGCTTCTTCATCATGGATCTCCAGCGCCGCCTGGCCCAGGGGACGATCTCGGAGCTGCTCGGGGACCTGGCGCTGCCGAACGACGCCGAGTCCCGCCTCATGGGCATGGCCGAGGTGTCCCGCCTCATCCGCGACGGGCTGAGCGAGGCCGAGGGCGCCTACTTCGACGCCTACGCCGCCGGCGTCAACGAGTACATCCGCCGGGTCAACGCCCGGGAGGTGCCGCCCCCCAGCGAGCTGATGCTGGCGGGGAGCCTCCTGGGCTCGAACAACCCGGCGGACCTCATGCGCCCCTTCACCCGCGACGACATCGCGGCGATGGTGGCGGTCATCGTCTACCAGACCAACTTTGACGGCAGCGACCCGGCCCGCGCGGGCCGCGCGGCCCGCCTGGACGGCCTCTTCGCCGGGGCGCCCGAGGAGGCGCTGCGCCGCGCCGGCGCCCGCCAGGACATCTGGGAGCGCCTGGACCCGCTCTACCCCTACGCCTCGGCCCCCGGGCTGGGGAGCTATGAGGGCGGCGAGGAGGCGGGCGAGTCGAAGTCGGGCCGTCGCCCGGTGGCGCCGGAGCGTCCGACGTCGGCTGCCCGCCCCGTGGAGGGCGGGATGCTGGCCCGCGCCCAGGAGCGCCTGGAGGGCGTCAAGCGCCGCCTGGGCAAGCACGAGGCGGAGAACTTCGGCTCGAACACCTGGGCGGTGGCGGGGACGCGGACGGCGGACGGCGCCGGGCTGGTGGCGGGTGACGGCCACCTGCCGCTCTATGTGCCCTCGATCATGTATCAGGCGGGCCTGGACACGGCGCTCTTCGCGCCCCAGGGCGAGGCGGGCTACCACCACACGGGGCTCTTGATCACGAGCCTGCCCCTGATGGCGGTGGGGACCAACGGCCGGATCGCCTGGAGCCAGGTCAACCCTGTCTCGGACATCACGGACTGGTATCGAGAGGAGCTTCAGCTCGACGCGGACGGCCTGCCCGCCTCCTCGCTCTTCCAGGGCGAGCAGCGGACGCTCCAGCGCCACGACGAGACCTATGTGATCGCGGACGTCCCGCTCCTGGACAGCGTGGGCCGCACCGAGACGCTCCCGCGCTGGACGACCTTCGACGGTCGCCACATCTACGAGATCGAGGGGCGCCCCTGGGTCGAGGGCGACGCGCTGGCCCAAGGCGAGTCGGTGGTCCACCTGCCCAGCGGCCCCGTGGTGCCTGGCGACGTGGACGGCGACGGCGTCGTCACGGCGATCAGCTTTGATTATACTGCATTTGATATCACACATTATGTGAGCGCGCTCGTCGGCTTCACCCGCGCCGAGACCGTCCAGGCGTATCAGGAGTCCACCCGCGGCCTCATCGGCAACATGCTCTACTCGGCGGTGGCGGACGACCAGGGCAACATCCTCTACTCGGCCTACCAGGCGGTCCCCTGCCGCACCTACCTCCCCCGGGACGAGGACGGACGCTGGATGCCCGACGCCGACCCCACCGGCCTCATCGACGGCACCCGCTACGGCGGCTTCGCCATCCCCAGCCTGGCCAGCGGCCACGTCGACGAGTCCCAAGGCGAGGCCGACCCCTACCGCTGCGCCGTCCCCTTCGACAAGACCCCCCAGGCCATCAACCCCCCCGAGGGCTACGTCCTCAACGCCAACAACCAGCCCGCCCCCCTGATGAACAGCGGCAGCCTGGAGGACGACGCCTACTACCTCGGCGGCCCCTGGGCGGAGTTCCGCGCGGACTCGATCCGCCAGGGCCTGGAGGCGTCGGTCGCGGACAACCAGGCCGATCTGGACGATATGGCCGACGTCCAGGCGATCACCCGCTCCCGCCTGGGCGAGCTCTTCGTCCCCACCCTCGTCGAGACCCTCCAGCGCGCCAGCACCTACCGCCAGCTCGACCGCCTCCTCCTCCCCCACGAGCAGCGCGTCGCAGACCTCTACGACGCCAACGCCGAGCGCTTCGATCAGGTCGCCGCCCGGCTCGCCGCCTGGCGCGAGGCCGGCTACGCCGCACCCACCGGCGTGGACACCTTCTACCACACCACCACCCCCCAGGAGCTTGAGGACTCCGTCGCCACCATGATCTTCAACGCCTGGCTCCCCCGGGCGCTCCAGGGCACCTTCGGGGACGAGGACATGGACGCCGCCTGGCGCTACAGCGACGGCCGCCTCCCCGTCCGCGCCCTCTACCGCTTCCTCCAGGGGCGCGGCCCCGAGAACCCCGCCGACCTCGCCTCCTGGTCCGAGGCCACCGGCGAGCCCGTCTTCTTCGACGTCCTCGGCACCGAAGAGGTCGAGCGCGCTGATGAGGTCCTCCTCCTCGCCCTCGCCGCCGCCCTCGACTTCCTCACCGCGCCGCCCACCGACGACGCCGAAGGCGGCTTCGGCACCGCCGACATGAGCGCCTGGCGCTGGGGCCTCCGCCACCAGGTCCGCTTCGAGTCGGTCCTGGCGGACTTCCTCCCTGCGGACTCCAGCTTCGGCGTCCTCGCAGACATGTTCGCCATCACCACCCGCAAGCTGCCCCTGGCCTCGCCGCTGGAGGCTGGCGACCCTCGCCGTGATCTCAAGTGGTTCCCCCGCCCCGGCGACAACTACTCTGTGGACGCCGCCAGCCCTGGCTTCTCCGGCACGCGCTTCACCTACGGCTCCGGCCCCGCCATGCGCATGGTGATCTCCGTCAAGGACGGCCAGGTCAGCGGGCGCAACATCATCCCTGGCGGCCAGTCCGGCCTCACCACCTCGCCTTTCTTCGCGGACCAGGCCCAGCTCTGGCTCGGCAACCAGACCCTCCCCATGCGCTACCACGTCCCCGACATCGAGGCAGGCGCCAC
>CAUJGC010000090.1 GCA_963169075.1 Myxococcota bacterium | reverse complement strand
GTGGTGCGGGGCTCGCCCGCTCCCACTTTGGGTCCCACTTGGGGGTCGTCAGTCCGCCCGATGCGAGCCGTTGAGGTATCGCGTCAGCGCCGATGGGACCGGGCTTGGTTGGCTCTTGAGGGGGTCTTGGGGACGTTCAGGTTCTAGTGCTCGAAAGGGCGTGCGGGTTCGACTCCCGCCTTTCGCATCCCGGCGGGGACGACTTCGGTCGTCCCCGCTTTCGTTTCTTGTTCGGGCCGTGATGGGTGCATTTGTGGGACCGGTCCCACAATGGAGTCCCACAAATCATCTAGTGCCCTCCCAGACGCGGTCAGCGAACGCCCGCAGCACCTCCGGGCTCAGGTGCAGGTAGTGGGAGGTCATGGCGTCGTCCATGTGCCCCATCGTCGCCTGGAGCACCAGGCGATCAGCGCAGGGCAACGCGATCGAGTTGTAGGAGCGCCGCAACACCTGCGGCGTGACCTCGATGTCCAGCTCCGCCGCCTTGCTGGCCCGAGCGCACGCCTGACGCACACCGCGGAGGCTCGCGAAGCCTCCCGTGGGCGCCGGGCACACGAGACCGTCCTGGAGGCCTGGATGCTGCGCCCGCAACATCGCCTGCCTCCACTCCCGGAGCTGCTCGACGAGCACCTCCACCAGCCCCACCCGCCGGGGCTTGCCCGACTTCGGGGTATCGACGTGCCACTCGCCATCGACGCACACGGCGCTACGAGCCACCGTCGCCACCCGCTGGGTCAGATCGACGTCCTCCCAGCGCAAGGCGATCGCTTCACCACGCCGCATCCCCGTGAAGGCCATCACCGCCAGGAGAGCGCTGTAGCCGCCGCGGCTTGATGCAGCCGCCTCCACGAAGCGGCGCACCTCCTCTGGCGTCAGCGTCTCCTGGGTGCGCCGGGGCCTGTGGCGTCCGGTCGGCCCCTCCAGCCGCTGCGATGGATCGTGGATGTCGTAGTCCGCCCAGCCGTCCCGCATGAGCCGAAGCCCAGCGGACCAGCGATTGCCCACGGTCTGGAGCGATGTGCCCTTCTGGGCTTGCCGCTCCAGCTCCGACCGCCAGGCGATCAGGTCGGCGCGGGTGATGGCGTCGAGGCGACGCTCGGCGAGAGGCCCGCCTGGACTATCCGCCAGCGCCGGGAGGACGTGCTCACCCAGCAGGATCATGTACTGGTTCAGCGTAGAGGCCTTCAACTTCAACGACTTCCTTTCCAGCCAGCTTTCGCTGTAGCTGAGCAGTGTAGGAACGTCGATGGCCTCCTCCGGCCCCACCCCGATGAGGTTGAGGCGCAGCTCCTCCTTCAGCCGTTCGCGCAGCACGATGGCCTCCTCCATCGTGCTGTTTTGGGGGAGGGTCTTCAGAGCCTCCTTCCTCTTTCCTTCGATCATGACTGAGACCCGAATCTGAAAGGCCCCGCCGCCGAGGACGGTGATCCCCGCGATGGCGGCTTTGTCGGACTTTTTCCTGCCCATGTGTCTCTCCGTTGGATCGACCTGGAGCGCGGACTGACGCCAGCATGGTGCCACGCCGCAGGCGACGCTGTCCACGCGCCTCCATCCATTCATCCAGGGTTGCGACTGTAAACAGCCAGGTTCGGTTGCCCCACGCATCGGGGGTCAGCTCCCCACGGCGGACTGCGGAACGCAGCCCAGAGGGCGAGAATCCATAGAGCTCGGCGGCCTCGGCGGTCGTCATCATCTCAGCCATCTCCAACCTCCTCGCTGGCTCTCAGCTCGATCTCCACCCCCATCATCTGAAGCTGAGCGCAGCACCAGGCGGCGAGGTCGAGGGCCTCGACGAGGACGACGGCGCCCTCGTGATACCACCCCACCACCTCGCCGCGCGGGCTCCCCCGGCCCGCGATGTGGGCCGCCTTGCCCCTCGGATACCTCCCGTGGAGTGTGAGGCTGACGCGGGCGCCTCCCTCCTGGAGCACCGTCGCCGCTGCCTGTGCGAGGTCGCACAGTCGCTGGATCGCCTGTTGCTGGGTCATTGGGTCACCTCCGCTCCAAAGGCGTCCGCGTCCGCATCCGCAGGGAGGCGCAGCCGAACCTCCGTGGCGTACTGAAGGGCCGTGTCGCGCACGTGGAGGGCAGCCTCCAGCTCGCGCTGCGCCCGCTCTAGCGTCGCAGCAACCTGTTGCCGGAGACGTTCGGAGTTGAGCACCTGCGCCTCGGCGTTGCGTAGACGCCGCTCCGATTCCCAGGCCTCGCGGTAGACGCTGTCGTCGCTGCGGTTGGCGAGCTGGGCGCGGAGATCCTCGATCACCTCGTTGGCGCGGTCGAGATCGAGACAGGTGTCGGCGAGGTGGCGCTCCGCGAAGGTACGCGCCTCCTGCTCGCTCCGGAGCGCGGCGAGATCGGCCTCCCGGCTGGCCTGGGCCTCGGCGCGGAGCCTGGAGAGCTCGCTGAGGAGATCGGCGGCGCCACCTTCGGTCTCGGCCAGGGTGGCGCGCAGCCGCTCCAGCTCCGCGCGTTGGGCCGTCGCTGCGGCGGCTTCCTGGCGCAGCTGGCGGAGAGTGCGGCTTGTGGCCTGGAGAGCGTCCTCGCCTTCGGCTGGCGTGATCGCGTGCTCGACCAGCAAGACCCCGAGACGCTCGCCCCAGAGCTCCAGGGCCAGCTCCAGCTCCTCCACCCGCACGCTGGTCTCATCGGCGCGGGCGGTGGCCGCCCGCGTCAGGGCTTCGGCGCTCTCGCGGGCGGTGTCGGCGGCGTCGGCGCGGGCGCAGGCTTCGGTGATGCCCACCAGGAGCTGATCGATCTCGTGGCGCAGGCCGCGCTGCGCACGGTCGGAGGCGGCGCGTAGCTCCACCGCCTGCGCCTCGGCGGCGCGCACCCGGTCCTCGGCCGCGCGGCTGGCGCTGGCGATCCGCGCGGCGTTCTCCTCCGCGATCCGCTGCCCCGCCTCA
>CAUJGC010000089.1 GCA_963169075.1 Myxococcota bacterium | reverse complement strand
CTCGGCCCCGCCGCCCTCGCGCCCCCCCGCGGCCCCCGGCGGCGCGGGCCCCCCCCCCCCCCCCCCACCCCCATTGACACGAACCACTCGGGGCTTCAGAGCTTCTGGAACTTGAGGGTCATGCGGTCGCTCTCCCCGATGGCGGTGTACTTGTCGCGGTCCTGGTCCTTGAGGCGGAGGGCCGGGGGGAGGGTCCAGACCCCTTCGGGGTGGTCCTTGGTGTCCTTGGGGTTGGCGTTGATCTCGGAGGTCTCGATGAGCTTGAAGCCGACGGCCTCGATGTCGCGGATGACCTGGGCCTGGTCCATGTAGCCGGAGGTGGCGGACTGGTCGCGGGTCATGCCTTCGGGGCCGCGGTGCTCGACGACGCCGAAGATGCCGCCGGGCTTGAGGGCCTTGTGGGCCTGCTCGTAGAGGGTCTTGTCGTAGCCGCCTTTGACCCAGTTGTGGATGTTGCGGAAGGTGAGGACGACGTCGACCTGCTGCTCCAGGCCGAGGTCGAGCTGGGCGGGGGCGTCCACCTCGATGAGCTTGACCCGGTCGCCGCCGGGGGTCTGCTGGAGGCGCGCCTTGAGGGCTTCGGTGGACTTGCGGAGGTAGTCGGAGGAGGTGGTGGGCGCGGTGGTGGTGGCGTAGAGCTGGCCTTTGGAGGCGAGGTAGGGGGCGAGGATGGTGGTGTACCAGCCGCGCCCCGCCCAGAGCTCCAGGACGGTGGAGTCTTCGCGGACGCCGAAGAAGCGGAGGGTCGCGTCGGGGTGACGCCAGGCGTCCCGGTCGCGCTCCTCCTGGGGGCGCGCGGGGTTGGCGAGGGCCGCCGCGAGGGGGTCTGCCGCCGGGGGGGCGTCAGCGGTCGGGGCGTCGGTCATAGGTGGGGTGTTGGCCGCCGGGGTCTGGCAGGCGAGCGGCGCAGCGAGGAGGAGGGCTGCGAGGAGCAGCGAAGCGGAGCGAGGCATGGAGCGATCCTGGCTTGGGTGGAGCGCGCGAGCTCAGGCCGGAGGTTCGTCCTCGGGCTGGGCCTTCTTCTTCCGAGGGGCGCGCTTGGGTCGAGATGCGAGGTCGGGCGCGGAGGTGTGTAATTTTTCGTTCAGGCTGTTGAGCTCAGCGCGGAGGCGCTCCAGCTCCAGGTCACGCTCAGCGAGGCGCTTGACGAGCTGGACGTTCTCGCGCTCCTGGCTGTTGACCTCCAGGTTCTTGCCCATCAGGTCGCGCTCCAGCTTGAGGATCTTCTGACCGCGGACGGCGATCTCGACCTCCAGGCTCTGGGCGTTGAGGGTGTCTTTGGCGCGGGCGCTCTGGAGGCGATCCAGCTCCTCCTGGAGCTTGTTGAGCTGGATCTCCTGGGTGTGGGCGCGCTCCAGGGTGGCGGCGACCTCCTGGATGAAGGCGCGGGCCTCGGCCTCCTGCTCGCGGATGCGCTGCTCCAGGGCGGCGCTCTGCTGGCGGCGCTCCTCCAGCTCGGCCAGGGCGAGGAGGGCGCGGGCGAGCTGGTCGTTCTCGGCGCGCTCCTGGGCGGTGAGCTGGCGCTGGAGGGCGTCGCGCTCGGCCAGGAGGGCGTCGCGCTCCTCCAGCCAGGCGGGCGGCGTCGGCGTCGGCGCCTGGGGGGCCGGGAGGTGCTGGCGCAGCTCCAGCTCCCGCTGGAGGCTGAGGCAGAGGCTCTCCCAGCGCTCGGCGGAGGCGCGGAGCTGGGCGACGTAGCGGTCGTCGGCGGGGGGGAGCGGCGCGTGGGGGGAGGGCTGGGGGGGCTCGGCCAGGCGTCGCTCCAGGAGGGCGGCCTGATCGCGGGCCAGCTCGCGCTGGCTGCGGACCTCCTCCTCCAGATCGTCGATGAGGCGGGCCTTCTCCTCCAGCTGCCCCTCCAGGAGGAGGTGGGTCTGGCTGAGATCGTCGAGGTGCCGGTGGAGGTCGCTGAGGCGGCGCCCCATGGAGGCGGCCACCAGGCGGTAGGGGAGGACGATCCGGGCCGGCGCCAGCGCGGCGACGCGCCGCAGGTGCGCGGGATCGTCGGAGCAGAGGATGAGGGTGGCGGAGGGCTGCGCCTCGCGCGCGAGGTTGACGAGGTGGCGCGGCGCGCCGCCGAGGTCCAGGCGGGCGCGGGCGGCGGCCACGTTCAGCTCGACGGTGGCGTCTGCGGCCTCGGAGGGGGCGGGCGGGGGGAGGATGGCGGCGTGCAGCTCGGGGCGCTGCTCGAAGGCGGCGACGTGGGCGAAGACGGTGGAGAGGAGGCCGAGCACCTCGTCGGGGGCGGGGGCGTCGTCGGGGGGCGGGTGCGGGAGCGCGCCTTCGGCGGCGGGGAGGAGCTGATCCAGATCGTAGGCGCCGGGGTGCGGCACGGCCAGGATGAGGAGGCCGCTGGGGCGGAGGACGCGCCGGACCTCCTCCAGCGCGGTGATCGCGGCGAGCGGGTCGCCCCCAAGGGCGAGGACGACGTCGAAGGCGTCGTCTTCGGCCTCCAGGGGGTCGTAGGCGCTGCGGGAGAAGGCGTCGGCGCGCTCGGGCGCGCTGCTCTGGGCGGCCTGGATCAGCTCGGGGCGTGGGTCCAGCGCGACGATCTCCGCGTCGGTGAGCGCCCAGAGGAGGCGCGTCCCGGCGCCGCTCCCGCAGCCCAGCTCCAGCACGCGGCAGCCCTGGAGGGACTCCGCGAGGGCCAGATAGCGCGGCAGGGCGCCGTGCCACTCTCCGTCGAGGGCCGCCCGGCCCAGGTCGTTCTCCATGCCTCGCTCTCGTCCTCGTCTGATGGGTTTAGTCGCGTCCGAAGAGTCGGCTCAAGAAGCCCTTCTTCTTCTTGGCGTCCTGCGGCGCGGCGGCGAAGGGGTTGACGCTGCTGGGGGGCGGGGGGAGGTCCCCGAGGACCTCATCCAGGATGTGATCGCCCTGGCCGGGATCGTCCTCCTCCTGGGGGAGCTCGCTCCGGGCGGAGGAGAGGAGATCCTCCAGCGAGGGGTCGGCGGTGCTGACCCGCTCTTCGGGGCGTCGGAAGGTCAGCTCCACGCGGTCCATGACGGGGAGGTTGGCGGCGCTGGCGCGCGCCGCCGGATCGGCCTGGAGCTCGCCCAGGAGGTTGCCGAGGGTGCCCCGGTCCTCCTCGGGGACCTCGAAGACTGCGGTCTGGACGGGCGCGACGACGGCGGGGGGCGGCGGGGGGGGGGGGGGCCGCGGGGCCGGGGGGGGGCTCTGGGGCGGCGGCGTCTTCGGCAGGCGTCGCCGCGGGCTCCTCCGCGCCGGCGCGCTTGAGCTGAATCCGGGCGATGGGCTTGCTCTCGGCGGCGGGCGGCGGGCCCGGGGGCGTCTCCTCTTCGTCGCGCTCGTTGTAGAGGCGGGCGACCTCGGCCTCCTCCTCGGCGTCGACGCCGAGGCCGTCGTGAGCGGGCACGAGGAGGTGCGCGGGGATGGCCGCGTCGAGCTGGGGGTCTTCGTCGTCCTCGGGGGGGGCGTCCAGATCGATGAAGAAGCCGTCGTCCTCGGGGGCTGCGTCGGCGTCGTCTGCGAAGAGATCGACGACCTCCTCGTCGTCGCGCCGGGCGGTGGCGTCGGGGCCGCGGGCGGGGGCGGGGGCCTCCTCGTCCGCGAAGCCGGGGAAGGGCATGTCCTCGTCGTCGGGGGCGCTGAGAGAGACCTCGCAGGCCTCCTCCTGGGGGGGAGCCTCGTCAGCGAAGCCCGCCGCGGGGTGCTCGGACTCCTCGTCGGGGCCGAGATCGATGAAGCCGCTCTGATCGGAGAAGGGGCGCTGGATCTCGGCCTGCTCCTCGGAGACGGGATCCGCGACCGAGATGGGCATGTCGTCTTCGGCAGGCGAGGAGACGCTGATGTTCGGGAAGAGGGAGTCGCCGCGGGTGACGCGGCGCGCGTCGCGCTGGCGGGCCATGACGCGCTCGGCCTCGGGGTCGCCAAAGAAGGCCGGGGCGCCCTCGTCGGTCTGGAGGAAGGCGGGGGCGTCGGCGTGGGGCTCGTCGTCGAAGAAGCGCTCGTCTACGGCGGCGCCGAGCCCGCCCGCCGCAGCGGGCTCCTCCGCGCCCTCATCCTCCGGGGCGAGGAGGGGACGCGGGGGGGCCATGGGGACCGGCATGGAGGAGGGCAGGAAGGAGTCGTCCTCCGAGTCGTCCGCCCCCATGAAGAGGTCGTCGGCCTCCTCGACGACGCGCGCGCCCGGCGGCGCGAGGGGCGTGGGGAGGATCGGCGCGGGCTCCGGCTCCGGCTCCGGCTCCGGCTCCGCCGCCTGCGCCCCAGGCGCCGCGTCCCAGCCGAAGGGATTGCCCTCGCCGCCACCGAAGAGGTTGCCGAGGACGTCGTCTATCTCGTCCTCCTCCATGCCCAGGCCGAACTCCCCGAGGCGCGGGTCAGCCGCCGCCTGCGCGGGCTCCTCCGCGACCTCGCTGATGCGGCTGCCCGGCGGGAGGAGCGCCGCCAGCTCGCCCAGCTCCGGCACCTCGGGCGCCTCCGGCGCCTCCGGCGGAGCCACCCCGGGGAGGTTGGGCGAGGAGACCGCGGGGGTCTGGCGCTGGCGCTCCTCGTGGGGCGCGGTGTACTTGCTGGGGACCGGGGTGGCGTCGCGCTCCAGGGGCTCGTGGGAGCCCGAGCGGGTCGCGCCGTCGTCGCGGCGGCGCACCTGGAGCGCCTGGAGGTTGGCGAGCGAGGTGCGCACATCCCCATGCGTGCGACCGTTGGGATCGAAGGTCGAGGCCAGCTCCGCCTCGTCATCGTAGAGCGGCATCCCCGCGCGGGTGTGGTCGTCCTGACCCCAGGTCTCCTGGGGGCTGGGCTCCTCCTCGCTCTCATCGCCCAGCTGCATCTGCTGCTTGTAGAGCATGACGCGCCGGATGAGATCCTTGCTGGCCCGGTTGAGCTTGGTGAACTTGATCAACATCCCCGAGGGCGAGCGGGGGTTCTGCGGCGTCGGCTGCCGCACCTGCCGCACGAGCCCCTCCCCGAAGAGGAGGCGCTCGCCGTCCGCGAGGCTGAAGTCAAAGCGGATGGTGGAGCCCACCGGCTTGATCTGGCGCGTCCTGAGGAACATGCCGCCTGCCGAGATCAGGGGGGCGAAGGCCTCGATGAACTCGCTCTCCTGCTCAAAGTTGAGCCTCGCACGGATGGCAGCGATCTGTGATTCCGTCACGCCCTTCTCCTCAACGAACGCCCGCGGGTGCTCCCGGGGGGGTGGGGGGGAGTTTGCAGGGTCCCCTCACCAGCGGTAGCCTACGCGCAGCGTAGGCTCCTGTACATAGTCATTGCTCGTCGCATCCGCGAGCCGTGCTCCGTTGATCTCCCGCGTCCCCTCGCCTTGGTAGGAGGCGCTCATCGCACGCAGGCGATAGCCCACCTCCAACGAGAGCCCGTCCAGGAGATCGTAAGCCAGCGCGACCTCGCCCGTAAAGCCAAAGCTGGAGGCGGAGGCGCCAAACTCCAACGCCGAGTCGCCCAGCCCCGCCCAGGGGATGACCTCGACGGTCCCCAGGAGGGAGAGCTTCTCCACCAGTCCAACCACCACCTGACCACCGAGCCAGAGCGCGCCGTAGGTGGTGCTACCATAAACCGGGTTCGACGCCAGGATAAAGTCAAGCGACTGCCACCCCAGCCCATAGCGGAGCTGGAGGGTCGGGCTCAGCTCGTGCCGGAAGACCGCCCCCAGCATCAGCTCGGTGTGGGTCGAGTCCAGCTCCTGCACCGTCCCATCCGCCAGCCCAAGCTGCACCACGTCGCTCCCCCGGACCAGGCGCGCCACCAGCCCCAGGTTGCCCAGGACGGCCCCGCCCCACGGGTACGGGTAGATCTCCGCGTCCAGGCGCACGCCCGGATAGAAGCCCGTCGCGTACTCCACACCGCCCCGCGCCGACACCACCGTGAAGTCGCGCTTGAGCCCCGCCAGCCCCGCCGAGATCCGGAAGAGCGGCCCCTCCTTCGGGCGCTCCACCTCCGCCGGAGGCTCCGGATCGACCAGCTCCAGGTCCAGCGGCGCAGGCGACACCGGCTCCAGCGGCGCGGGCGGCGCGTCCGGCCACCCCACGAACGTGGTCATGTCGTTGATCGCCACCACCGCGTCCGGCGCGTCCGCGATCCGGTTGCGCTTCATCCGCGGCTCGTAGCTCCCGACGATGGCGCCGCTGGCCCCGTCGTAGACCACCAGCTCCAGCGAACCCCGCTTCCGACCCGCCAGCGGACGCACGATCACGTCCACCTCCTCCTCGCCGCGACGCCCCTCCGTCGCCTTCACCAGCGCGTCCGGGTCATCCAGGAGATCGGGCAGCGTCAGCCCCCGCGCGTCCACGCGGGCCTGGAACCACGCCTGATCCTGCACCTCCCAGCGCTCCGGCTGGGCCGCCAGCGCCTCCAGCAGGAGCTGCGCGTTGGCGCCGCCGTCCTTACCCGGCGCGTCCAGCACGACCACCCGGCGCGGCCCCTCGGCCCAGGCCGCGCCTGCCGCCAGGAGCGACGCGCAGAGCGCCGCCGCGGCCACGAGGCTGCGCCCCTCCACCATCCCCGCGTTCAACATCACCGCTCCAGGTTGAAGTTTGATCCCGGCTGCTCGAAGTCGATCCAGTCCCCTGCCGACGAGGTGGACTCCACACCCGACACCCGCAGCGCGAAGTCGTCCGGGTTGGAGCACTGCAGGAGCGCCTCCTCGTAGGTCACATACTGCCCCCGCAGCAGCGTGAGGAGCGACTGGTCGAAGGTCTGCATCCCGTAGCTGACGTGACCCTTCGCGATGGCGTCCGGGATCTCGTGGGTGCGGGACGGGTCCATGATCATCTCGCGGATCAGCCCCGTCACGATCATCACCTCCAGCGCCGGCACGCGCCCCCGGCCGTCCGCCCGAGGCACCAGCCGCTGCGAGATCACCGCCTTGAGCAGCCCCGCCAGCTGAAGCCGCGCCTGCCCCTGCTGGTGCGGCGGGAACGCCGAGATGATCCGGTTGATCGTCTCCGCCGCGTCCATCGTGTGCAGCGTCGAGAGCAGCAGGTGGCCCGTCTCCGCCGCTGTCATCGCCGTCTCGATCGTCTCGAAGTCGCGCATCTCGCCCACCAGGATCACGTCCGGGTCCTGGCGCAGCGCCGCCTTCAGCGCCCGCGCGAAGTTGGGCGTGTCCGTGCCCACCTCCCGCTGGTTGATGACGCTCCGCTTGTCGCGCATCAGGAACTCGATCGGGTCCTCGATCGTCAGGATGTGCGAGGTCCGCGTCGAGTTGATGTGCTCGATCATCGCCGCCAGCGTCGTGGACTTCCCGCTCCCGGTCGTCCCCGTCACCAGGATCATCCCGCGGCGCTCCTCCGCGATCCGCTCCACCACCTTCGGCAGCAGCAGCGACTCCATGCTCTGGACCTTGTAGGGGATCACGCGGAACACCATCCCCACGCTCCCCCGCTGCTGGAACACGTTCACGCGGAAGCGCCCCACCCCCGGCACCCCGTAGGCCAGATCCACGTCGTAGCTCTGCTTGAAGCGCTCCCGCTGGAGGTTGTTCATGATCCCCGAGGCCGCCCGCGCCAGCTCCTCCGGGGTCAGCCGCGCCGCGTCCCGCAGCGGCAGGAGGCTCCCGTCCACACGGAACATCGGCGGCAGCCCCGCCTTGAGATGGATATCGCTCGCGCCGCCCTTGATAGCGACCTGGAGGATATGGTTCAGATCCAGCTCGCGCGTCGTCGTCATCAGCCTCTCCGCCAGCCTGCGCTCGCCCTCGCCTCTCGCTCGCGTCCTCTCCGGGCAGAGCCTCCACCGCCTTGTATAGCACACCCCGCAGCGCAGGCGCCAGAGCGCACGACCCCCGGGACCTCAGGTCCCGGGGGTCGTGTGCGCTGGCCTGCGCGGCCCGCAGGCCGCGCTGCGGCGAGGCTTACGCCTCCGCGGCTGCCGCATCCTGGAGCCGCGCGGGGATCTTCAGGCCGAAGTGCTGCCGGATGTTCGCCTCGATGGTGTCGGCCACGTCCGGGTTGTCCTGGAGGAAGGCCTTCGCCGTCTCGCGGCCCTGCCCCAGCCGCTGCTCCGCGAACGAGAACCACGAGCCGCTCTTCTCCACCACCCCGATCTCCACCCCCAGGTCGATCAGGTCGCCCTCGCGGCTGATCCCCGTCCCGTACATGATGTCGAACTCGACCTGCTTGAAGGGCGGCGCCACCTTGTTCTTGACCACCTTGACGCGGGTCCGGTTGCCGACCACGTCCTCCTTGACCTTGATGCCGCCCACCCGGCGGATGTCCACGCGCACCGACGCGTAGAACTTCAGCGCGTTACCGCCGGTCGTCGTCTCGGGGGAGCCGAACATGACGCCGATCTTCATACGGATCTGGTTGATGAAGATCACGCACGTGTTGCTCTTGGCGATGGACGCCGTCAGCTTGCGCAGCGCCTGGCTCATCAGGCGCGCCTGGAGGCCGACGTGGCTGTCGCCCATCTCGCCCTCGATCTCGGCCCGGGGGGTCAGCGCCGCCACCGAGTCCACGACCAGGATGTCGATGGCGTTCGACCGCACCAGCATGTCCGCGATCTCCAGCGCCTGCTCGCCGGTGTCGGGCTGGCTGATGAGGAGGTCGTCGGTGCGCACGCCCAGCTTGCGGGCGTAGCTCACGTCCAGCGCGTGCTCCGCGTCGATGAAGGCCGCCACGCCGCCCATCTTCTGCGCCTGCGCGATGGTGTGCAGCGTCAGCGTCGTCTTACCGGACGACTCCGGCCCGAAGATCTCGATGATGCGGCCCTTGGGCAGGCCGCCGATGCCGAGCGCGATGTCCACGCTGATCGAGCCGGTGGGGATGACCTGGATGTCGTGACCCAACGGATCATCCTCGCCCAGGCGCATGATGGAGCCCTTGCCGAACTGCTTCTCAATCGCGCTAACGGTCAGCTCCAGCGCCTTCGCCTTGCTCGTCGTCTTCGTCGCCATGCGCTCGTCTCCACCTGTGAAGTCGCGGCCGCATCCATGCTTATGGATCTTACGGAGTATGCGCCGCATTGTGTTGGGGATTGCCTGGGGAGCTGCGCCCTGCGCCCCTCCCTCAAGCCGAGGGTGAACATAATACACCCCACACCGCCTGTCAACGCCCTTGCTGAACCTTTTTCCATCCCTGGGGAAAATTCAAATGCGACGCCGCTCGACCCCCGCCACGCCGAGGCGGAAGCGCTTCACCACCTGCCGCCTCACCCCCCAGCGATCCTGATCCACCCGGTGCAGCACCACGTGCCGGATCAGCGACGACCCCAGCCCCACAGGCGCCTCCAGCGCCTCCGCCACCGACACCCGACCCTTCGGGGTCGGCACCCGGCCTGCCACCACCCAGGGCTGGAAGGCCCGCGGATCGGGCAGGACCCCGATCCGCTCCAGGTGGACCTCCAGCACCTGCTGGAGCCCCATCACCAGCTCCCTCCCCTCCCCTGCCGCCGCGTAGAGCAGCCGCGGCACCTCCGGCGACGGCCACACGTGCAGCCCGTGCATGTCCACCTTGAAGGGCACCAGCGCCTGGGTGACGTGGCTCACCGCCTCCTCCAGCCGCTCCTGCATCGCAGGCTCCAGGTGGGGCATCCACTTGAGCGGCACCCGCAGCCGCTCCGCCTCCGCCCAGGCCGCCTGCACGCCCGACGCGCGCAGGCGCGCGTCCAGCTCCTCCTGCTGCACGACCAGCGCCTCGGCGCTCTCCAGGCTCAGCTCAAAGGCCAGGCCGTAGCCAGGCAACGCGCTCGTCCCGCTCAATCCTCTTCCCCTCCCGCGGCCTCGACGGCCTCGGCCAGCCCCGCCAGCGCCGCCCAGCAGGTCGCCTGACGGATGCGCTCGCGGCTCCAGGTCGGCGGCCAGAGGAGGCGCTGCACCTCCACACCACCCGGCCCCGCGATCGCCAGATACACCAACCCCACCGGCTTGTCAGCGCTCCCGCCGCCCGGACCCGCGATCCCGCTCACCGCCACCGACCAGGCCGCGCCCGAGCGCGCCTGCCCCCCAAGCGCCATCTCCTGCACCACCGCCGCGCTCACCGCCCCGTGCGCCGCCAGCGTCTCCTCACGCACCCCCGCCAGCGACGCCTTCGCCGCGTTGGCGTAGGTCACCCGCGCCTCGTCGAACCACGCCGACGAGCCCGCCACCGAGGTGATCGCCGCCGCGATCATCCCCCCCGTGCAGCTCTCCACCGTCGTCGCCCGCTCCCCGCGCGCCAGCAGCAGCCGCCCCACCCGCTCCGGCAGCTCCTCCGCCCCCTCCGCCACGCACCAGGGCCGGGCCCGATCCAGGATCAGCGCCCGCGCCAGCTCCGCGTCCCCCTCCGCCGCCGCCGCGTCCGCGCCCCGCGCCACCACCGTCACCTCCAGCTCCGGGAAGCGCGGCCGCCACCCCAGGCTCACCGACCCCGGCAGCCCCACCCCCGCCAGGCGATGCTCCAGCTCGCTCTCCCCGATCCCGAAGAAGACCAGCCGACGCCGCGCCGTCGCTCCCGACGCAGGCGCCAGCGCCGGCAGGACGTGGCGCTCCAGCAACGCCGCATACTCGTGCGGCACCCCCGGCAGGAACCACGCCGACGCCTCGCCTCGCGCGCAGCAAAACCCCGGCGCCGTCCCCGCCGGGTTCTCCAGCACCGCCGACCCCGCCGGGAAGCGCGCCTGCTGACGGTTGTTCGGGGACATCACCCGCCCCGACGCCTCGAAGCGACGCCGGATCGCCTCCAGCGACCCCGCGTCCTCCTCCAGCCCCACCCCAAGCCACCGCGCCGCCGCCTCACGCGTCCGGTCGTCCCCGGTCGGCCCCAGCCCCCCGCTGCACACCACCACCGACCCCCGCGCCGCCGACGCCGCCAGCGCCGCCGCGATGGCCTCCTCGTCGTCCCCCACCACCGTCACCCGACCAAGCCGCAGCCCCAGCGCGCGCAGCGCCCGCGCCAACACCGCGCTGTTGCCGTCCACCACCCGACCGTCCAGCAGCTCATCCCCGATCGCCAGCGCCTCGATCATGCCTCCTCCTCCTCCTCGTCTGCTCCCGGGAGCCACCCGCGCCCCTCGCCCCGCGCTGGCGTCGCCAGCACGAAGCGCGGACCCCGCGCGCTCCCCGACCAGCCCAGCCGATCCGGGCTGTAGATCGCCACCCAGTCCGTCGCCAGCAGCGGCCCCTCCGGCTGCGCGCAGATCTCCACCGCCACCACCTCCACCCCCGTCCGCGACGCCACCTCCGCGCACACCCGGCTCGCCGCCGCAGCCACCGCCTGCGCCCCCGCTGCCGCCAGCCACGGCCCCGGACGCGTCGTCACCACCAGCCGACGACGCCCCGCCTGATGGAACGCCTCCACGCACACCGGCTCCAGGAGCCCCGCGTCCAACCCCAGCCGCCCCCACTCCAGCACCTCCAGCGGGTAGAGCGCATACCCCGGCGCAGGACCCCGCAGCACCTCCCGCCCCCCCGACGCCCGGCTCACCCCCTCCGGCGCCGCCCACCGCGCCAGCCCGTAGAGCGTCAACCCCCACGAGAGCGTCGCCAACACCCCCAGCGCCCCGATCCCATCCATTGCAAATGACCCTCTCGCGGTGGTAA
Organism: Myxococcota bacterium; assembly: GCA_963169075.1. Lineage (GTDB taxonomy): Bacteria > Myxococcota_A > Bradymonadia > Bradymonadales > CAUJGC01. The sequence continues at coordinate 1,791 of CAUJGC010000089.1, read as the reverse complement.
CCCCTCTCCTCGAACGAGCGCGCCCACGGCGCGCGCGACCCCACAACCTCCACTTAGAACCCATCGGAGGCCGCATGGCAACCACCGACGCCTCACCTCACGTCATCCCCTGCTTCAACCCCGCCACCGGAGAGCCCATCGGAGAGGTCCCCGCCCTCGGCCCCGACGACGTCCCCGCCATGATCCAGGCCGCCCGCGCCGCCTTCCCCTCCTGGAGCCGCCTCACCCTGGAGCGACGCGCCGAGTACCTCCTCCGCGCGCGCGACCTCCTCCTCGACCAGCGCGAGGAGGTCATCGACCTCCTCGTCCGCGAGACCGGGAAGGCCCGCTTCGACGCCCTCGCGGACATCCTCGTCATCTGCGAGACCATCAGCTACTACACCGCCCACGCACGCGACTTCCTCGCGGACCAGAGCGTCTCCACACGCCTCCTCAAGAACAAGCGCGTCCGCGTCCAGACCTCCCCACGCGGCGTCGTCCTCAACATCTCCCCCTGGAACTACCCCCGCGACCTCGCCTGGAGCCCCCTCATCCCCGCGCTCCTCGCCGGGAACGTCGTCATCAACAAGCCCTCCGAGGTCACCCCCCTCATCGCCCTCAAGCTCCGCGACCTCCTCCACCAGGCCGGCGTCCCCGAGGCCGTCGCCCAGGTCGCCACCGGCTACGGCGACCTCGGCGCCGCCCTCATCCCCCAGGTGGACTTCGTCTGCTTCACCGGCTCCGTCCCCACCGGACGCAAGGTCGCCGTCGCCTGCGCCGAGCGCCTCATCCCCTCCACCCTGGAGCTGGGCGGCAAAGACCCCGCCATCGTCCTCGAAGACGCCCACATCGAGCGCGCCGCCAACGGCGTCGTCTTCGGCGCCTTCTTCAACGCCGGACAGACCTGCGCCGCCATCGAGCGCGTCTACGTCGTCGAAGACATCTACGAGCCCTTCGTCGACGCCGTCATCCGACTCACCCAGTCCCTCCGCCAGGGCCCCGACACCGGCTTCAACGTCGACGTCGGCGCCATCATCTTCCCCCGGCAGCTCCAGATCATCGAGGACCACCTCCAGGACGCCGTCGCCCGGGGCGCCCTCGTCCGCACCGGCGGACGCCGCAACCCCGACCACCCCCACGGCACCTTCTTCGAGCCCACCGTCGTCACCCAGGTCGATCACTCCATGCGCCTCATGACCGAGGAGACCTTCGGACCCATCCTCCCCATCATGAAGGTCCGCGACGCCGAAGAGGCCCTCCGCCTCGCCAATGACTCCCCCTACGGGCTCAACGCCTCCGTCTGGACCGGCAACCCCGACCGCGGACAGGCCATCGCACGCCGCGTCGAGTCCGGCAACGTCTGCATCAACGAGTGCCTCGTCAACTACCTCGCCGTCGAAGCCCCCTGGGGCGGCACCAAAGACTCCGGCATCGGGCGGCGCAAAGGCCCCGCCGAGATCCGCAAGTACTGCCACGAGAAGACCGTCGTCGAAGACCTCCTCAACCTCAAGCGCGAGGCCGTCTGGTACCCCTACTCCCCCGCCGTCGGCAGCGCCTTCACCAAGGGCCTCTCCCTCCTCTACCGCTCCGGCCTCACCCAGAAGCTCCGCTCCATCCTGTCGTGAGCGGGTGACCGGCCCGGCCCCCCCGTGACGGCAACCCCCCCGGCCCCGTAACCGCCGACTGCGCTGCGCTTCGTCGGCGGAACGGGGCCGGTCCCCCCCGTGACGGCAACCCCCCCGGCCCCGTAACCGCCGACTGCGCTGCGCTTCGTCGGCGGAACGGGGCCGGTCCCCCCCGTGTCGGGGGGAC
>CAUJGC010000088.1 GCA_963169075.1 Myxococcota bacterium | reverse complement strand
CTCGCGGCCTGGGGGCCGCGCCGCCGCACCCGACCGGTGGCGAGCGCAGCGAGGTCGGTGCCCCCCCGTCACGGGGGGGGCCGGGGGCGTTGCTCTGACGAGCGGAGCGAAGTCGGAGCTTACGCCCCCGGGGGGGTCTCGTCACGGGGTGACCTCCAGGGTGCGGCTGGTGACAGCGTAGCGGGGCGCGAGGCCGTCGAGGTCGAGGAGGTGGGGTGGGTTGTGGTGTTGGAGGTGGTCGCGGAGGCGCTCGGCGAGATCGTCCCGGGAGAGGGGGCCCTGAGAGAAGATGGCGTAGACGCGGAGGGTCTGGGGGGCGGTCTGGAGGCGGAGCGTCTCTCCGAAGGGGCGGAGGCGCGCGGCGGCGGGGACCGGGGCGGAGGCGTCGCCGGGGTGTGCGGGCGGGGCGGGGTGGAGCCAGCGGAGGTCGCCGTCGGGGGCGACGGCGACGAGGGCGAGGTGATCGAGGGGGGGCTGATCTGCGGGTGAGGCGTTGAGGACGGCGAGCTTGAGCTCGGCGTGCTGGGGGCAGCGGAGGAGGCCGGTGGGGTCGGCCTCGGTGAAGCGCGGCGTGGCGTGGTCGGCGTCGTCGTGTACGCAGAAGAGGTCGATGCGGTGGGCGCCTGCGTCGTGGTCGGCGCCTCGGGCGGCGAAGCGCTCTTCGGGTGGGGGGCTGGGCGCGTCGCGCCAGGGGCCGAAGGCGAGGAGGGCGCCTGCGGCGAGGAGGGCGATCAAGGCGAGGGCGGCGGCCCAGGCGCGGGGGAGGGGATCGGTGAGGAGGCGCCTCCAGAGGGGTGGGGGCTCGGGTGGGGCGGCGGCGGTCCGGGCGAGGGCGTCGATGACGGCGCGGGAGTAGCGTGCCTGGAAGGTGTCGGGGCCGTCGGGGTCGGCGCCGAGGAGGTGGTCCAGGGCGGCCAGCTCCTCGAAGCGGAGGGCGCAGGCGGGGCAGGCGCGGAGGTGCTCGCGGACGGCGAAGGCGTCTTCGAGGGTGTCGTCCCCGGCGAAGAGGCGATCCAGGGCGAGGTGGACCTGATCGTGATCGAGGTGGCGTCGTGGCATCGCCGTGGGGCTCCTGACTAGAGGAAGGCGAGGAGCGCAGCGACGAGGTCGCTGCCGTCCAGGGTGGAGATGCGTCCGGCGCTCTTGAGGGCGCGGAGGAGCTTGAGGCGGACCTCGCGCGCGAGCTTGCGGACGTGGTTTCGGTCTACGCCCATGAGGTCTGCGACCTCGCGCTGGGGGCGTCTCTGGATGAAGAGGAGGTCGGTGAGGGTGCGGTGCTCCCCCTCCAGGGAGGCGACGAAGGAGGCGACGAGGGCCTCCAGCTCGCGCTGGAGGAGGGCTTGCTCGGGTGAGCGTCGCTGCTGGGTCCAGGCGCTGATGGGCGCGTGCTCCAGGTGGGCGGGGTCGATGCGGTCGAGGGCGTCATCCTGCCCCTCGGGGGTGAAGAGGGCCAGCTCGCGTCGTCGCCTGCGGAAGTCGTCGATGACGAGGTTGCGCGCGATGCCGAGGAGGTAGGGCTCGAAGGGTCGGAGGCCAGAGTAGCCCTGGCGTGCGGCGGGGCTGAAGGCGCGTGCGAAGACCTCCTGGACGGCTTCTTGAAGCTCCAGGGCGCTGCGGTAGCCCGCGAAGCGGAAGGTGGCGCCCTGGGAGGAGAAGGAGAAGCCGCCGCGGAGGAGGGCGACGACGCGCGCCGCGTAGCGCGCGTAGACGGCCTCCAGGGCGTCGGGTCGCCCGGCGCGGTAGGCGTCCAGCCAGGCTCGGTCCTCCATGAGATCGCTCGACTTCATCGCACCTCCCACACGCGCCGAGGGCGCGTCATCCACAGGAGAAGACGCGCCCTCGGGGGGGTTGGGTAGATTTTCTTGGGGTGTGGGTCAGAAGACGATGCCGCCGCCGCCCAGGTCACCGAAGTTACGCCCGCCCTTGCCCTTGTTGGCGGTGTTGTTGCCCTTGCCCTTGTTGGCGGCGGGTCCGCCGGTGGTGCGTCGCTTGGCGCGTCCGCCGGCCTTGGCCTTGCTGCCGGAGTCGTCTGCGGCGACCTCGGGGGGGGCGGTGTAGATGGGCTGGAAGTCCTTCTCGACCGAGGCCGTGACGAAGCCCTGGGCGTCGAGGGTGGTCTTGGCGTAGGCGAGGTTCGCGGTGGGGTCTTCCTGGTTCATGATGAAGAAGGCCGCGACGCCGCCGCCGAGGAGGGCGATGACGACAGCGACCGCGCCGATGACGAGGCCGATGTTGGACTTTTTGGCGACCGGGGCAGCCTGGGCCTGGTTGGCGAGGGCCTCAAGGCGCTGCTGCTCCTTGATCTGGGCTTCGCGGGCCTGCTGGGCGGCGCGCTGCTCGGCGGCGACGCGCGCTCGCTCGGCCTCGGCCAGCTTGCGCTGCATCTCCTCCTCTTTGCGCTGCTCCTCCTGCTCGCGGCGGCGGCGCTCCAGCTCCTCGGGGGAGGGGCCGTGGATGGCTTCGAGGAGCCCGGTGCGGCGGTTCTTGGCCTGGGCGGCGCGGGCCTCTTCTTCGCGGAGGAGGCGCTCGGCCTCGGCGCGCTTGCGGGCCTCTTCGGCGGCCTCCTGCTCCTTGCGCTGGCGCTCTTTGGCCTCCAGCTCGCGCTGGCGCTTGCGCTCTTCTTCCTTGGCGGTGGACTCGGTGTCGTCGAGGATGCCCGCGAGGAGGGCGCCGGCGTCTTCGTCGCTGGCCCAGCCCTTGGACTTGACGGGGCGGACGTTGGCGGAGGCGCCGCCCTTGTTGTTGAGGTTGACGTCCTGCATGGAGTACAGACCAGAGTCCTTGGGTTTGTCGCTCATCTCAGCCTCACTTGCGCAAAGGGTCTGTGTCTCGCCAGGTCGTTTGGAGCGGGTGGCGCCTAGACGCCATATCCTGGGCTCACCCTCATAGGATAAGCCACATCACCCCTCACGAACAAGCCTCGTCCTCATCTTTCTTCCACGGCGTGCTGCCCCAATCGCCGCCGAAGTCTTCAGGGAGGGGGACGTGGACCTCGCGCCAGGCGTCGGACCAGGGGCAGCGCCAGCCGAGGCGCGCGGCGTGGAGGAGGAGGCGCGGCGCCTTGAGCTGGGCCAGCAGCTCGGGATCATCGGGGTGGTCGTACCACGCGATGAAGAAGTCCTCGCCGTTTTGATAGAGCTTGTCCCCCTGGACGGGGGTGCCCTCCAAGGCGAGGTGGACGCGGATCTGGTGCTGTCGCCCCGTGTGGAGCTTGCAGGCCAGGAGCGCCGCTTCGCCGCGCCTGGCGAGGCAGGTGACGTCGGTGCGGGAGGGGAGATCGCCGCGCCCCATGACGACCTGGGTGACGGTGTTGGGGAGGTTGCCCAGGGGTGTGTCCAGGACGGCGGTGTCTCCGAGGCCCCAGCGGCCCTGGGGGTCGTGGGCGACAGCGACGTAGAGCTTGTCGATCTCGCGGGTGCCCTCGCGGGCGAAGCGCTGGCGCATGACGGGGACGACCTCCAGCTGCCTGGAGACCATGAGGGCGCCGCTGGTCTCGCGGTCGATCCGGTGGACGGGCTCGCGGTGCTCGCCTGGGGGGGCCTGGGCCTTGAGCTGCCAGGCGAGGGAGTCGCGGAAGATCCGGGCGGTGGGGTGGACGAGGACGCCGGAGGGCTTGGCGATCACCATCACCCAGGGGTCGGCGTAGGCGATCTCGATGGGCATGGCCTCGCCTGTGCTCTCGTCGGGGCGGAGGAGGGTGACGCGGTCGCCCGCGTAGAGGATCGTACCTGGCTTGATGCGCCGCGGCGGGTCCAGGCGGACGTTCTTGCCCTGGCGGCAGATCGCCGCGGCGCGGGAGCGGGAGAGGCGGTGCACCTTGGCGGCGAGGAAGAGGTCGAGCCTCCAGCGGTGGTACTCCAGGGGTACCTCCAGCACGCGCGCGGTGGTGTCGTCGCGGGGTGGCTGCTCGTCACTCGACGTTGAAGACAAACTCCAGATCTCCCACGCGGACCTTGTCGCCGTCCTTCAGGAACTGCTTCTTGATGCGCTTGCCGTTGATGAAGACGCCGTTGGTGGAGCCGAAGTCGTGCAGCTCGTAGCGGTTCCCGTCGCGGACGCGGACGCCGGCGTGCTTGGAGGAGACGGAGGGGTCCTGGAGCACGATGGTGTTGCCGTCCACGCGGCCGATGGTGGTCTGCTCATCGACGATGTAGAAGGTGCGCCCGTGGAGGGAGCCGCTGACGGCCTTGAACTTGCCGAAGTACTGGGCGGGGGGCTTGTCGTCGTGGGGCTGGGGCGCCATCGCCGGGGCGACCATGCCGACGGCCATGGGGGCGGCGCCCATCACCGGGGCCTCGTACATGGGCTCGGGGGGCGGTGCGGCGGCCTTCTTCTTGCGCTGCCAGACGACGAAGCCGACGATGATCGCGACGATGAGGCCGAGGAAGAGGCAGACCGAGCCGCCGACGATCCACCAGAAGAGGTCGATGCCCTCGGGCTTGGGGATGGCGATCTCGGCGGGCGGGCTCTTGACCTCCAGGGCCTTGACCTTGGCGGCGAGGCGGACCTTGTGGGTCTTGTTGGGCTCGAGCTGGGAGTTCTTGAAGTTGAGGACGTGGGAGTTGAAGACCTCCTGATAGGCGCCGTCCAGGGCCTGGAACATCTCTTCGCCGTCCTTGGGCCCGCGGAAGGTGCCCTTGGAGCGAGCGGCGAGCTGGCGGAGCATGGTGAGGCCCTGATCCTCGGGGTCTCCGGTGGGGGAGAAGCCGATGATGATGGGGATGATGCCCAGCTCCTGGAGGCGCTTGGAGGTCTGGTCGATCTTGCGGTCGCGGCTCTTGGAGGTCTTGTCCCCGACCCAGGGTCCGTAGCCGTCGGAGACGACGACGAGGTAGCGGAGGTCGATCTTCTGGGAGCCGCCCTCCTGCTCGAACTTGCGGAGGGCCTGGCTGACGGCGGCGAAGATGCGTGGGATGCCGTCGTCGCTGTCCTTGATGCCGTTGACGGTCTCCGCGAGGCGTGGAGCCTCGTAGGTGAGGCCGGTGTAGTGGTAGGTGTCGCCGTAGTGGACGACGCCGGCGAGGTCTTCGGGGCGCATCTTGCCGATGAACTCGGCGATGGCGGAGCGTGATTTGGTGGTCTGCTCGTTGAAGGCGCGGTAGTTGGCGACGACGAACATGACCGCGACGGGGTGGTTCGTGTCGGAGAGCAGCTTGAGGTCCGGCTGGTCCATGTTCAGCGGCTGCTGGTTGTCCGCCGAGAGGAGCTGGAGGCTGCCGGGGTCGATCTCCTTGACCGCGAGCTGATCCGCGTCGAGGAGGGTGAAGTAGAGGGTGAAGTTGCCCTCTTTGACCTCGGTCTTGCGGATGTCGAGGCGGAGCGTGTTCAGCTCCTGGGCGGAGGCCGAGTGCAGGGCGCCCAGCAGCGCGAGGAGTAGGGCGAGGGTGACGGCCCCGAGCCGAAGGAGTCCTTGTGGGTGCATGCCAGCTCCATGGAGGTACCGCGCGAGCGCGCGGCTGTGCTGGCCCAAAATATCTGAAGTCGATGTGCGCGGCAAGATCCCCTCGGGGGCGTAGGCCTGGCCTGCTCGGCCAGACGACCCCCCCGGGGGCGTAGCGCCTGGCCAGCTCGGCCCGA
>CAUJGC010000087.1 GCA_963169075.1 Myxococcota bacterium | reverse complement strand
AACCCCCCCGGGGCCGTAACGTCCAGGCAAAGCCTGGACGAACGGCCCCGGTCCCCCCCGTGACGGGGGGACACCGACATGATCCTCGCTCGCCTGCGGCTCACTCGCCACCCGCTCGCCCTCCCCCAGCGACCCGTCGGTGTCCCCCTGTCACGGGGGGGACCGGCCCCGTTGCTCCTGTGAGCGAAGCGATGCAGGAGCTTACGGGGCCGGGGGGGTTGCCGTCACGGGGCGCCGGACTCTTGTATACGGTCGCGCCGTGCGCTAACCTCCGGCTCCGGCGGCTTCCCCGGCCGCGCTGGAGGTTGTCCCACGAAGGAGATCCGATGCTGCGCCTTCACCCCCGCGCCCTGAACATCACTCTCTGCGCGAGCCTCGTGCTGGGAGGGCTCCTCCTGGCCCCGCAGGTGGCTCAGGCGCAGGAGGCGACCCCTGAGACGACCTACTCGGTGGCGGTCCTGAACGTCATCGCGGAGGGGGCCGACCCGAAGCTGGCCGCGCAGATCACGTCGGTGCTCAAGTCCGAGACGAAGCGCAACCCGCGCGCGCAGCTTGTGAAGCAGGAGGACATCGGGCTCCTGGATTCGCTCCTGCTCCTGGGGTGCGAGGAGCCCACCATGCCGTGCATGGGGCAGCTCGCGGACTACCTCCAGGCCCAGCGCCTGGTCTACGCGCGCCTGGTCACGGTGGACGATCTCTACGACATCGAGGTCAACATCTTCGACGCCAAAGCGGGCCAGGTGGTCAAGCGCTGGAACAAGCGCTTCACCGCCAACGCCGACGCCATCGGCTTCTTCGTCAAGGAGATGGAGGAGTTCCTGGGCGAGCGCACCCGCCTCAAGCCGACCCTCCTCCGGGTCACGGCCAACGTCCCGGACGCCTACCTCGTACTGGACGGGCAGCGCGTCGGGCGGACGCCCTACTTCTCGGGTGAGCTGCCCCCTGGCAAGCACCGCATCGAGGTGGTCCGCGACGGCTACAAGCCCTGGGTCTACGAGCTGACCGCCGCCGAGGGCTCCGAGTCCATCCTCCAGGCCAGCCTGGAGCGCGTCGCCCCGGTCGCAGGCCAGGTCAACCGCCCCCCCTCCGGCCCGGTGCTCCCCCCCTCCACGACCCCCGCGCCGATCGAGGCTTCACCCGAGCGCCGCGGCACCGGCACCCTGGGGACGCTGGGCTGGGTGAGCCTGAGCGGCGGCGTGGTCGCCGCCTCCGTCGGCGGCATCTTCGGTATCCTCGCCTCCAGCACCGAGTCCGAGCTGGCCGACACCACCCTCCAGCGCAAGGCCCACGAGCTGCGCGACCAGGGCGAGTCCCAGGCCCTCACCGCCAACATCTTCTACGGTCTCGGCGGCGTCCTCGGCGTCACGGGGCTCATCCTCATCTTCGCAGACAGCGGCGCCGAGGCGCCCGCCCCGGCCTCCTCCGTCTCCGTAGGGCCGCTCGACGCGAGCGGCGCCTGGGGGGTGTCGTGGGAGGGCGGGTGGTGATCTTGCTGGGGACGTAAGCTCCTGCATCGCACAGCGAAGAGGAGGAACGCAGCCGGTGTCCCCCCGTGAGGGCAACCCCCCCGGCTGCGTAACCTCCTCTTCGCTTCGCTCTCAGGAGGAACGCAGCCGGTCCCCCCCGTGACGGGGGGACACCGCCGGGTCGCTGGGGGAGGGCGAGCGGGTGGCGAGCGAGCCGCAGGCGAGCGAGGATCATGTCGGTGTCCCCCCGTCACGGGGGGGACCGGGGCCGTTCGTCCAGGCTTTGCCTGGACGTTACGGCCCCGGGGGGGTTGCCGACCCGGGGGGGACCGGGGCCGTTCGTCCGGCCGAGCAGGCCGGACGTTACGGCCCCGGGGGGGTTGCCTTAAGTCCCAGCACCTCCAGGACTTTTTCGCGCGCGGCCTCGGGGTTGGCGCGGGTGGTGCGGAGCAGCTCGTTGAGGTGGGGGATGAGGAGGTCGGCGTCGGGTCCGGGGGCGCGCTGGAGGGCTTCGACGGCCTGGGTGAGGTGGGGGATGGCGTCGTCGGGGCGTGAGGCGAGGAGGTGGCAGTAGGCGAGGTTCTGGAGGGCGACGGCGGCGAGGAGGGGGCGGTCGAGGGTGTTCCAGGCGCGGAGGGCGTCGTGGTAGCGCTCGGTGGCCTGGGCCAGCTCGTCGCGGCGTCGGTAGAGGTTGCCGAGGGCGTTGGCGGCGATGCCGATCAGCTCGGGGTTCTTGTGCTGCGCGCCGAGGTCGTAGGCGCCCTGGAGGGCGAGGAGGGCCTGGTCGTCGCGGCGGAGGTCGTAGAGGAGGATGCCGGTGTTGTAGAGGTTCTCCCCGAGGATGGTGGGGTCGGGGGAGGGGGCCTGCTGGGCGAGGTGGCGGCCTTCGGTGAGGAGGCGGAGGGCCTCCTCGGGGTCGCGCGGCGCGGCGAGCAAGGCGAGGTCGTTGTGGATGGCGGCCTGGGCGGTGAGGTCGTTGAGGTCGCGGTAGAGGGCCAGCGCCTTGTGGAAGAGCTCGGCGGCCTGGTCGGGGTGATCGTTGAGGAGGGCGCGCTGGGCCTGGCGGAGGATCTTGAGGGCGCGGAGATCCTGCTGGGCGGGGGAGGTGGCGGGGGGGAGGTCGTCGGGGACGTCGTAGCGGGGGCGGCGCCGCCGCCGGGGGGCGCCGGGCCCCCGGGCGGGGGGGGGGGGGGGGGGGGGGGGCGGCGGGCGGGGCGGTCGTCGCGCGACCTGGGCGGCGCCGTGGTCGCGCAGGCCGCCAGGGCGGCGGCCAGGGTGAGGAGGGCCAGGTGTCGGGTGAGGTCAGACATTGGCGCGGATGTGGAGGATGTCGCCGTCCTGGACGATGTAGTCCTTGCCCTCGACGCGGGCCTTGCCGGCGTCCTTGCAGGCTTGTTCGGAGCGGTAGTGCATGAAGGCGTCGAAGGGGATGACCTCGGCGCGGATGAAGCCGCGCTCCAGATCGGAGTGGATGGCGCGTGCGGCGCGCTTGGCGTGGGTGTCGCGCTTGATGGTCCAGGCGCGGACCTCTTCGACGCCCTGGGTGATGTAGGAGATGAGGTCGAGGGAGGCGTAGGCGGACTGCACGAAGCGGTCACGGGCGGTGTCGGTGATGCCGAGGTCGGAGAGGAAGGCCTCCTGCTCCTCGGGCTCGAGCTGGGCGATCTCGGCTTCGAGGGCGGCGGAGATGGCGAAGGGGGTGATGCCCAGCTCCTGCTGGACCTTCTGGATGAGGGCGTTCGTCTCGTCGGAGGTGACGGCGTCCTCTGCGACGTTGATGACGATGATGATGGGCTTGAGGGAGATGAAGCGGTAGCCGGAGATGAGGTTGAGGTCCTGCTCGTTGAGATCGAGGGTGCGGAGGGGGTGGCCGCTCTCCAGGTGCTCCAGGAGGCGAGGGAGGAGGGCCTTCTCCAGCTCGTTGCCCTTCTCACGGGCGAGGCGCTCGATGCGGCGCTCGATGATGATCTGGTCTGCGATCTTGAGCTCGTCCTGGAAGTCGCGGATCTCCTTGAGGGGATCGGGGGCGCCGGCGACGAGGGGGGACTGGAAGGCGCGGACGACGTGGGCGAGGGCCTCGACGTTGCGGATCTCCTGGAGCATCTGGGCGTCGAGGGCGTTGCCGCCGGAGGAGCCGCCGGGGACGTCGGTGAAGGTGATCTTGGCGTAGACGATGCGGCGGGGGTTGATGATCTCCGCGATCTTGTCGAGGCGCTCGTCGGGCACGTCGATGACGCCGGTGTTGACCTTGTCCTTGCGGCCGAAGCCGGTGTCGGCGTCGAGGCCCGTGAGGGTGTTGAAGAGGGTGGTCTTACCGGAGCTGGCGAAGCCTACGATGCCGACGCGCATGAGTCTACCTGTAATTTGAGTAAAATATATAGATTAATTGTTGAGCTTTCAACGGTCCGCCTGCGGGGTCGCGTGCGGCGGGGGGAAGATATGCGGGGCTGGCGCGGGACGCAAGGGGTGATCAGCCTGCGACCTTGAGGGCCCGGGCGACCTCTTCGGCGGATTGGTAGCGGTCGTTGGGGTCTTTGGCGAGGAGGCGGAGGATGATCTCCTCCATGCCCGCGGAGAGCTTGGGGTTGAGGGAGCGGGGTTGGGGTGGGGGGGTGTGGAGGTGGTGGTAGGCCATCTCGCCTTTGTAGAAGGGGACGGTGCCTGTGGCGCACTCGAAGAGGGTGACGCCGAGGGAGTAGAGATCGGAGCGGTGGTCGAGGTTGTGGCCGAGGATCTGCTCGGGGGACATGTAGAAGGGGGTGCCGATGGCCTTGGTGTGGTTGGACTGGTACTCCTGGACGAACTTGGCGAGGCCGAAGTCCATGATCTTCAGGGTCCGGTCGCGGGCGATCATGATGTTGCCGCTCTTGATGTCGCGGTGGACGATGCCCTGGGCGTGGGCGTAGGAGAGGCCCTTGCAGCCGCTGATGAGGACGAAGCGGATGAGTTTTTCGTGGAAGGGGCCCTGCTCCGCGACGAGGCCCTTGAGGGTCTTGCCGTCCACGTACTCCATCGCCATGTAGTACTCGCCGCTCTGCTCTCCGGCGTCGTAGACGGTGAGGATGTTGGGGTGTTGGAGAGCGGCGGCGGCGCGCGCTTCCCGGAGGAAGTACTCGACGGCGACGCTGTTGCCCTTGAGGGAGTCGGAGAGGATCTTGAAGGCGACGACGCGGTTGAGCACGGTGTCGCGGGCGCGGTAGACGACGCCCATGCCGCCGCGGGCGATCTCGTCGATGATCTCGTAGCGTGCGGGCTGGAGGGCGGGCATGGCGCCGGAGAGGGCGGGCATGGCGCCGGAGGGGTGGAGTCCGCCGGGGAGGGAGCGGAGGGAGCCGGAGACGCGGGGGGGCGGCGCGCTGACGCCGCGCGGGCCGCTGGGTGCGGGGGAGCCGAGGCGCGCGCGGAGGGCGTTGATGCGCTCCTGGACGTCTTCGTAGTAGAAGTCCACGCCGAGGACGCGCTCCAGGTATTGGAGGGCGACGGCGAGCTGTCCGGTCTCCTGGGCGCAGAGGGCGAGCTTGTAGAAGGGGGCGAGGTTGCCGGGGGAGGGTTCGCGGTCGCCGGTGGCGGCGCGGTACTTGGACATGGCGACGTCGAAGCGTCCCATCTTGCGGAGGATGTCGCCCTGCATCTCGCAGGCCTGCTCGAAGCGGTCGGAGAGGGTGTCGAGGCGCTGGAGCGCGGCGAGGGCGTCCTCGGGGCGGTTCATCTCGACGTAGAGCTGGCCGAGGCGGAAGTGGTCGCGGGCCTGGGTGACGGCGCGCAGCTCGCCGTCGCGGTCGTTGAGGCGTCGGTAGAGCTGGCTGGCGCGGTCGAAGTCGCCTGCCTTCTCGAAGCCCTTGGCGGCGAGGTCGAGGCGATCTTCCAGGGCGAAGAGCTCGGCGGCGAGGCGGAAGTCACCGGCCTTGGTGAACATCTCGGCGGCGCGGAGGCGCTGGCCGGCCTCCTGGAGGACCTCGGCGGCGCGGAGGAACTTGCGGCCGCGGGCGAACTCGGCGGCGGCGCCGTCGATGTCGCCGCGCAGCAGCAGGGCCTCGCCGTAGCACTCGGCGGCCTTCTCGGCGTCGCCGGCCTCTTCAAAGAGGCGCGCGGCCTGCTCGGGCTGCTTGGCGCGGAGGTAGAGCTTGGCGGCGGCTTCGAGGTTGCCGGCCTCCCCGAGGGACTGAGCGGCGAGCCCGAGGTCCCCGGTGCGCTCGAAGAGGCGCGCGGCGCGCTCGTGCTCGCCGTTGGAGCGGAAGAAGGAGGCGGCGTAGCGACCCTTCTGGGTGGCCTCGGGGATGGTCTCGGCCATGCCGCGGGCGATCTCGTACTCTTCGGTGAAGAACTTCTCGTACATCTCGGAGGCCTCGGGCTTGAGGCCGAGGCGCTCGAAGGACTCGCCGGCCTCCTTCCAGCGGCGGAGCTGCTGGAAGGTCTCCCCGGCGCGGCGGAACTCGTTGGCCTTGAAGAAGAGCTTGGCGGCGCGCTCATGGTCGCCGCAGGCGACGTACTCGTTGGCGGCGGCGCGGGTCTGCCCGGCCTGCTCGTAGAGCTCGGCGGCGCGCTGGGGGAGCTTGGCGCGCTTGAAGAACTGGATGGCCTGGGTGCGCTTGCCGCCGGAGGCGTAGGCCTCGGCGGCGAGGGCGAAGTGGTTGCCTTGGAGGTAGAGCTCGGCGGCCTGGTCGAAGGCCTGGTGCTGGAAGGCGATGTCGCCTGCGGCGGCGAAGTCGCCGCCGCGCACGCGCTCCTGGATCAAGCGCTTGGTGTTGCGATCGAAGCCGCCGCCCTTGAGGGCCGCGCCGCCGTCTCCTGCGGAGCTGAGGATGCGCCGGATGACCAGGACGGCGACGATCAGGACGACCGCCAGCGCGAGCCACTTGGTCCAGGGCAGGACCATGTCCAGGATGGAGGGGTCCGCCGCAGGCGCCTCCTCCGGGGTCTGGGCCAGGAGGATGAGGTGGAGCTGGTGGAGGAGAGTTGGTTCCATGGTCCTCATCGAGACGCAGGTCTGGGATCGGGCAGACGAACGCCCCTCCAACCTAACAGCACCCCGCGCCGGGGTCAACGCGTTGCCCCGCCAGACCTTCTGGCTTCGACGGCGCATGGGGTTTGAGGTCGGCGCGTCTCCAGAGTAGAGTGGCGCGAGGCCAGGGCGGGAGAGGAGGTCCGATGGTCGGTGTGAAGCAGCGAGTCAGGAGGTGGGGAGCGGCAGGGGTCGCCGCGTGGATCGCGTGGAGCGGCGCCAGCGCGGCGCGCGCCGAGCCCCCGCCCGAGCTGGAGCGCCCCTGGCCCGACGCCGAGCTGGAGCGCGCCCGCGCCGAGCTGCGCGACGGGCGCCAGGCGGCGGGCCTCCGCCGCCTCCGCCGCCGCATGGCGGCGGTGGAGCGCGAGGCGCGCGCAGGGCTCCGCGCCGGTGACGCCGCCGCCGCCCGCCGCGTGCTGGATCGCTGGGTGAGCGCCCCCGACCCGCTCGTGATCGCTGGCCGGGAGCGCCTCTACTTCCAGCCCGACCTCTACCGCGCCTGGCTGCGCGCCAGCGCCGCCCAGGGCGACGCCGCGAGCGCCCGCGAGGCCGCCTGCGAGCTGCTGGACTCCGCCCGCGCCACCCCGGAGGACCGCCGCTGGATCGAGGCGCTGGCCCAGGCGCCCGCCCTGCGCGAGGTCGGCGCCTGCCTCGTCCTCATCGCCCCGGAGGCGCCGTGAGCCAGGTCGCGACCCTCGCCATCGCCGCCGCCGTGGTCCTCACCCTCATGCTCCTCCTCCAGCTCGGCATCTCGGCGGGCGACGACGACGAGGACGACGAGGACGGGGAGGGCGCCCCCCCGCCGCCCCCCCCCGGCATCGAGGCGCGGGTGGAGCGCTACATCGGCCTCCTCAACTACGCCGATGAGCCCACCGCCGCCGAGGCCAGCCGCAGCCTCCTCTCCATGGGCCCCAACATCCTCCCGGTGCTGCTCCGCCACCTGGGCCGCCTGGAGGAGCGCCCCGGCGCCCTCTCCCCCGCCTGCCAGCTCCACATGGAGGAGCTGCTCACCTCCTTCGGCCTGGTCACCTACCTCGCCTGCGCCGAGCACATGCGCGGCGTCCACCGCGGCAGCCCCGTCTTCCCGGCCATGATGCGCATCTTCGTCGGCATCGGCCCCAACCTCCTCGTGGAGGTGGCCCGCAACCCGGTCCTCGACCCGGCGGCGGTGCTGGGGCCGCTCCTCCACCGCACCGGCCCCGCCGCCCTCGGCCCCCTGGCGGAGCTGCTCCGCGCCCAGCCCGACGCCCTCCCCGAGCCCCTCCTCCTCGCCGCCATGCCCCTCTTCGCGGGCGACCCCGGCGCCCTCCGACGCCTCCTCGCCGCGGTGCCCCCCGCCGGGGAGGCCCGCCTCCTCGGCGCCCTCGCCCCCTGGTGCGCCCCCGCCGCCCTGGAGCACATGGCGGGCTGCCAGCCCGCCGACCTCCCCCCCGAGCTGGAGGAGGGCTGGATCGCCGCCCTCGCCTGGCGCGCCGTCACCCGCGACGACCCCGCCGCCCTCCTCGAAGAGGCCGCCCGCTGGGCGGCGCTCCCCCCCTCCACCGACCCCTGGAGCCTCCACACCCGCACCCTCGCCCTCGACGGCGCCCCCCTCGCCGCCCTCTGGCAGCGCGGCCCCGCACTCCACCTCCTCCCCCACCCGGCCCCATCACCCGAGGCCCCCCCGCGCCAGAGCGTCGAGTGGGCCCTCGCCGCCCTCGACGGCGACGACCTCCGCGCCCAGCGCCTCGCCGTCCGCCTCCTCGGCGCCGCCCAGGAGGACCCCCGCGCCGTCGAGCGCCTGATCGTCCTCGCCGCCCACCCCGCCGCGCCCTGGGGCTGGCTCGCCCTGGCCGAGCTGGCCCGCGAGGACAAGGGCCCTCTGGAGGACGCCCTCGTCGCACGACTCCGCGCCTCCAGCACCCCCGCCGACCTCTTCTACGGACGCCTCGCCTTGCGGCGCTGCCCCCGCCTCGCCGCCACCCTCTACCGCCTCCTCCGCGCCGAGGCCGCCCAGCCCGTCGCCGCCGCCGCGCACCTCCTCGCCGCCGTCGAGGTCAGCGCCGAAGGGCTCCTCAAGGCCCTCGGCCGACACCGCTACTCCCCCCTGGAGGCCGAGATCGTCCCCCTCCTCTGGGCCCAGGGCCACCGCCTCCGCCCCCGCCTCGTCGCCTGCCTCCAGGACGCCGACCGCGAGATCCGACAGGGCGCCGTAGACGCCCTCGGCGGCTACGGCGGCGCCGAGGCCGCCACACCCCTCCTCGAACGCCTCACCCCCGAGGCCGAGTCCCCCGACTCCCTCATCAACGCCGTCGAGCTGATCGGCCCCCCCGCCGCCGACGCCCTCGCCGCCTTCATCGAGCGCCGCCCCGAGGTCGCCCGCGATCTCCTCCTCCAGCGCCGCCTGGAGCTGCTCCGCCGCAGCGCCCGCCGCGAGGACCACGCCCCTTGAGCCCACCCCGCTGCGCCGCGCTCCTCCTCCTCCTCGCGCTCCTCGCGGGCGTCCCCCGGGCCGCTGACGCCCAGGACACCACCCGCCACCTCCGCCGCGCCCCCCGCGCCGCCTGGCCCACCCTCCTGGGCGACCCCTACCACCGCGGCGTCTCCCCCCGCGAGGGCCCCCGGCGCGGCGAGATCGTCTGGACCGCTGGCCTCAGCGGCGGCCTCCTCGCCACCCCCGCCGTCGATGAGCGCGGCCGCTCCTACTGGCCCACGCTCGCCGGGGAGATCCAGATCCTCGACCCCGACGGCGCCCACCTGAGCCGCCTGGAGCTGCGCCAGGCCAGCCACTCCACCCCGGCCCTCAGCCGCGCTGGCGACCTCTACGCCGCCGACCGCTCCGGCGCCGTCTACCGCTTCGATCCCTCCGGCGCCCGCCGCTGGCAGGTCGAGGTCGGCGGCGAGCTGGTCTCCTCACCCCTCCTCGACGAGGCCAGCGGCCTCCTCTACATCAGCGC
Source organism: Myxococcota bacterium (assembly GCA_963169075.1). GTDB lineage: Bacteria > Myxococcota_A > Bradymonadia > Bradymonadales > CAUJGC01. The sequence goes on along the minus strand of CAUJGC010000087.1, from coordinate 954 downwards.
CGCAGACCGCACCCTCGCCCTCCGCGCCGCCACCGGAGAGATCGTCTTCGAGCTGGACATGCAGAACGATCATTATAACTCCAGCCCCACCCTCGGCCCCGACGGCCTCGTGCGCTTCACCAACTGGGACGGCTGGTATGTCGCCCTCCACCCCACCGGCGAGCGCCAGGCCCTCCGCCGCATCTTCCGCACCGGCAAGACCTCCACCCCCACCGTGGACAGCTTCGGCGTCTCCTTCCTCGCCGCAGACTCCGGCGAGGTGATGGCGCTCTCCCGACGGGGGCTGCCGATCTGGGCGGTCCGCCTGGGCGGGCCCGTCCTCTCCTTCCTGGCCCTCCTCCCCGATGGCCGCCTCCTCGTCCCCGTCACCGGCCAGGGCGTCCAGGCCATCTGGCCCCACGGGCGCCTCAGCTGGGCCTGGCTGGCGCCCGGCGTTCGCTTCACCCCCACCCTCGCCGTCGATCACCTCGGCCAGACCTACCTCTCCACCTCTCAAGGCGCCGTCGTCGCCCTCGACCCCGACGGCGTCGAACGCTGGTCCCTCAACACCCGCCTCCCCCTCGCCTCCGGCCCCGTCCTCCTCCCCCCCGCCCGCGGCTGGCCCCGCGCGCTCGTCGGCGCCAGCGACGGCAGCGTCGTGTGCGTGGAGTGACCCCCTCGTGACGGCAACCCCCCCGGCCCCGTAACCGCCGACTTCGCTTCGCTTCGTCGGCGGAACGGGGCCGGTCCCCCCCGTGACGGCAACCCCCCCGGCCCCGTAACCGCCGACTGCGCTTCGCTTCGTCGGCGGAACGGGGCCGGTCCCCCCCGTGACGGGGGGACACCGACGGGTCGCTGGGGACGCTGGGGTCGCTGGGGTCGCTGGGGACGCTGGGGGGAGGAGGGCGAGCGGTGGCGAGCGAGCGCAGCGAGCGAGGATCATGTCGGTGTCCCCTCGTCACGGGGGGGACCGGC
>CAUJGC010000086.1 GCA_963169075.1 Myxococcota bacterium | reverse complement strand
ATCCCCCCGACGCCGCCCCACCCGAAGACGCCGCTCCCCCCGAGGACGCCGCTCCCCCAGAAGACGCCGAAACCCCCGACGCCGAGCCCGACGCCCCCGACACCATCGCCGCACGCTGCTTCTCCGGCGTCACCCGCCCCGACACCCGCTCCCCCGACTACGACCAGTTCCACCCCACCATCAACGCCTCCTGCACCGGCACCAACCACCAGGACATCCAGGGCGTCGAGCGCGTCGTCTTCTTCGGAGACTCCGTCACCCAGGGCACCCCCAACGACCTCCACCCTCTCTGCATCGAGAACGAACATTTCTATAGAAATATGCTCGCAGATTGGCTCAAAGATCAATACAACCTCGACCCCGGGCAGCTCCTCGACTGGGGCGCCTGGCGCACCTACAGCTGCGCCTACAACGGCCAGCCCGGGCGCCTCACCTCCGGAGACTTCTCCAACTGCTCCCGCTGGGGCGCACGCACCGACGACCTCCTCACCCAGCTCGACCAGTGCCTCCCCGGGCGCACCTCCGACAAGCGCACCCTCTTCCTCTTCACCATGGGCGGCAACGACGTCGCCGCCATCACCCAGCGCGGCGGCGAGCTGAACCCCGACAACCCCCAGGACGCCGCCGAGATCGAGGCCGGCTACCCCGCCATGTGGGCCCTCGCCGAGCGCACCATCGCCTACCTCGAAGAGGCCCTCCAGATCCTCAAGGATCCCAACAACTTCCCCGCGGGCTCCTTCGTCGTCTTCGCCAACCCCTTCGAGTTCACCGACGGCACCGGACAGGTCGACGCCTGCTCCCCCGAGTCCATCAACATCCCCGGCTTCGGCGCCTGGGACCTCTCCAGCCTCGGCCTCAACGTCGCCCAGCTCGGCGGCTTCGCACCCTGGGCACGGCCCGACGTCCAGGAGGCCATCATCCTCTGGATCACCGAGCAATACATGCGCCTCGCCGTACAATACAACGCCGACATGGTCTGGATGCTCGAAGCCTTCTGCGGACACGGCTACGTCGCCACAGGACCCGACGCCGACACCCAGAACCGCTGCTACCGACCCGAAGACCCCACCCGCTGGTTCGACATCACCTGCATCCACCCCAACGACCTCGGACACCGCGCCATCTTCAACCTCTTCCGCAGCGTCATCCTCGAATAGACCGCCCCCCGCGGAGGTTGACCCCGGCGCCCGCTTTGGTCAGAGTGGCCGCGTCCGGGGTCACGCAGGCCCCCCTGGAGAGGAACACGCCATGTTCGACCACCTCCCCCCCTCCGCCATCCTCGTCCTCGCGGGGATCGCCGGCTCTGGCAAGTCCACCTGGGCCCGCCAGCACCTCCCCCACGCCGCCATCCTCTCCTCCGACGCCATGCGCGCCACCCTCACCGACGACGAGAGCCACCTCGAGTGCTCCCGCGACGCCTTCGCCATGCTGGAGCAGCTCGCCGCGCTCCGCCTCAAGTATGGCCGCGTCGCCGTCATCGACGCCACCAACCTCCGCCGCGAGTCCCGACGACCCTGGCTCCAGATCGCACGCGACCACCGCGTCCCCGCCTTCCTCGTCTACTTCGACATCCCACCCGCCCTCTGCATCGCCAGACAGCAGCACCGCGCACGCAAGGTCCCCCCCGACGCCATCATGCGACAGCAGGCCCGCATGGACGACCTCCCCCTGGAGGTCCAGAGCGAGCCCTGGAGCGCCATCGCCCGCGTCCACCTCGGCCTCGGAGAGCGCCTCGACGGTGACCCGGCCTTCGAAGTCCTCAAGCCCTGGACACCGCCCCGCATCGCCCCCTTCGGCGCCTCCGGCGTCCGCATCCACCACGACCGCTTCGACATCGTCGGAGACGTCCACGGCTGCGCCGACGAGCTGCGCGACCTCCTCCAACGCCTCGGCTGGACCTGCTCGCCCCAGGGACGCTGGAGCCACCCCGACGACCGCCTCCTCCTCTTCGTCGGAGACCTCGCAGACCGCGGCCCCAGCTCCGTCGAGGTCCTCGAGACCGTCGCCGCCCTCGTCGAGCAGGAGCGCGGCCTCCTCATCCTCGGCAACCACGACGACAAGCTCCTCCGCTTCCTCCACGGGCGCGCCGTCAAGCTCCTCCACGGCCTGGAGACCACCGCCGCCGAGTTCGAACGCCTCGACCCCACCCGCCGACAAAGCTTGACGCACCGCGTCATCGACCTCCTCGAACACGCCCCCCTCTGGGCCCTCGCTGACCCCGAGCCGCGCTCCAACAAGCCCTTCCCCGAGCGCCTCGCCGTCGCACACGCCTGCTGGAAGCCCTCCCTCCTCGGCGCCTCACCCCAGAAGACCCGCTCCCTCTGCATCTACGGACCCACCACCGGACGCACCGACCCCGACGGACTCCCCGAGCGCCTCGACTGGACCCTCCAACACCCCGCCGACGGCCCCCTCGTCGTCCACGGACACACCGCCTACGCCGGCGACGTCACCCCACGCAACAACACCCTCTGCCTCGACACCGGCTGCGTCTTCGGCGGACACCTCACCGCACTCCGCTGGCCCGAGCGCACCCTCGTCCAGGTCCCCGCACGACAGACCTGGTCACCCCGCAAGCGACCCCTCCCCCCAGAGCCCGGCCTCCTCCTCCCCGAAGACGTCGCCCCCACACGCGACGCCCCCACCCCCGAGCCCCCGCCCCCCCCCGCACCGCCCGCCCTCCCCGAGGTCTGGGGCGTCGGCCCCACCCAGCGCTTCGACCTCCGCGCCGACCGCCTCCTCGCCAGCCTCTACGCCCACCCCGAGCCCCTCCTCCAGGCCATCGAGGCCGACCCCCTCCTCATCAAGAAAGCCCCCGAGGGCTTCGGAGACGCCCAGCTCCGCCTCGCCAACGCCGGCAAGCAGCTCTTCACACCCCAGGGCGACCACCACCTCTACGCCAAGGGCATCGTCTACCAGCGCGACCCCTGGCGACCCCTCTCCGTCCCCTACCTCAAGATGTACAATTACGGCGAGCGTGAAGACGCTCGTGATCTCGCGATCCAGCTCGCGCAACGCGAGGACATCCAGGTCTTCTTCAACGAGAAGCTCGACGGCACCCTCATCCAGTCCTTCTCCACCGCACGCCTCGGCCTCGGCCCCGAGCGCGTCGTCCTCACCACCCGCGGCATGATCGAAGGCGCACCCGACGCCGACGCCGACGCCGACCCCGCCGAGGACACCGCCCGCGGCTTCAACTACCTCGCCAACGCACGCCTCCTCCTCCAGCGCTGCGCCCCCCAGGCCCTCGACCCCCGACGACACCAGGGCCTCACCCTCCTCTGGGAGCTGATCCACCCCGCCTCGCGCGTCGTCACCGACTACGGCGACCGCGAGGAGATCGTCCTCACCGGCGCCATCGACGCGCGCTCCGCCCCGCCCCGCTACCTCCCCCGCGCCGAGCTGGAGCAGCTCGCCGCCGACCTCCAGGCCCCCATCACCCCCCTCCTCGACCTCCACGGCGACACCCTCGACGCCCGCCTCCACGCCCTCCAGGACCTCCTCGCAGGCACCGACCGCGAGGGCGCCGTCCTCACCTTCGAGGGCCAGGACGACTTCCACCGACCCGCCGTCCTCCACCGCGTCAAGGTCAAGGGCGCCGACTACATCCGCACCCTCCGCCAGCTCGCCTTCTGCACCTGGGACCGCGCCCGCACCCTCCTCGACGCCCACCCCCACGTCCAGACCTGGGACGACTTCCGCACCCTCCTCATGAACCTCGGCTCCGAGCTGGTCCCCGAGGAGATCCTCGGCGCCTGGCGCGTCCACTACGACGCCTGGGCCGCCTACCGCGCCGCGCTCCAGCGCCTCAGCGACGCCACCGACGCCCTCTTCAACGCCTACACCGCCCACCACCCGCCCCCCGCACGCGACCTCGACCCCAAGGCCTACGGCCTCTGGCGACGCGACCTCTCCACCTTCGCGCGCACCCACGCACCCGACATCGCACACCTCCTCTTCGCCGCCGCCGACGGCAAGGCCACCCCCGACCACCTCCACCTCCGCCTCCGCTGGGACCACACCCGCGCCGTCGAGCTGGCCGACACCCTCGACCACAACGCGCCTCGCCTCCATGACCTCCTCAACCCCTCCGACCCGCAACCCTGAACACACCCCTCCCCACCCCAAGGAGACGCCCCCCCATGGCCATGACCCCCTCCACCATGCTCGCCCTCGGCACCCGAGCCCCCCACTTCGCCCTCCCCGACACCTCCGGCGAGCTCGTCTCGCTGGACGACCTGCGCGGCGCCGAGGCGCTGGTGGTCATGTTCATCTGCAACCACTGCCCCTACGTCAAGCACGTCGCCCCCCAGCTCGCCCAGCTCGCCCGCGACTACAAAGACAAGCCCGTCCGCTTCGTCGCCATCAACTCCAACGACGTCGACACCTACCCCCAGGACAGCCCCGCGCGCATGGAGGAGGAGAAGGCCGCACGCGGCTACACCTTCCCCTACCTCTACGACGCCACCCAGGAGGTCGCCCTGGCCTTCACCGCCGCCTGCACCCCCGACCTCTTCGTCTTCGACCGCGACCTCACCCTGGCCTACCGCGGCCAGCTCGACAGCACACGACCCACACGCCTCGGCCCCGGACACTACGACCACTCCAACGCACCCGACGGACGCGACCTCCGCGCCGCCATCGACGCCCTCCTCGACGGGCGCCGCCCCGACGAGCGACAGCAACCCTCCATCGGCTGCAACATCAAGTGGAAGCCCGGAAACGAGCCCGAATACTTCTGAGGAACCCATGGCCCCCACCCCCACCGCCCACCCCCGCCGCACCCACGCGGGGGGGGGGCACCCC
>CAUJGC010000085.1 GCA_963169075.1 Myxococcota bacterium | reverse complement strand
CAAAAAAAAAAAAAACCCCCCTAACCCGGCTTGTTTGTTTTTTTTTACCTCTCCTCGGAGGCGGCCGCCGGGGGGGGGGGGGGCCCCCCCCCCCCCCCCACCTCCCAGCCTACCCCCTCAGAGCTTCCCGGCGGAGGCCTTCTTGGCGTCCTCTTCGATGCGCTTCTTCTCTTCGGCCTGCTTCTTCAGCTCGTCCTCAATCGCCTTCTGGCGGTTGATCTCGCCCTGGATGGCGTTGAAGTCGGCCTTGATGCGGGCGGTGTAGTTGCACTTGAGGGCCGGACGGGCCTCCTTGGGCAGCTTCTTCAGGTCGTCCTCACCCTTGGGCTCGCAGGTCCAGAGGGCGCGCTGCACCACGTCCACGAAGCGGGGCTTGGTCGAGTCGTCGAAGAAGACGTCCACGCGGTAGCCGTTGTCGGGCGGCGTGTTGATCTCGAGCGGCTTGGGCTCGTCCTTCTTCGGGTCCTTCTCGTCCTTCTTCTCGGGGTCGGGCGGCATCGTGCTGATCGTCGCCGGGGTCAGGACCGGGTTGCCGTCCTTGTCCACCACCAGGCGCTTGTTGATCATCACCTTCGCGCCCTGCGGCACCGAGTCCACATAGATCGTGCCGCCCGGCACCGGCGCCCCGTCCTTCTCCTCGTCGAACTCCAGCATCCGATCCTGCAGCTCGGTGGAGGAGAGCGAGGAGTCGTAGTCCAGATACACGCTCGTCTGGTACTGGAAGTCCCCCATCAGCACCTCGCCGGTCCACATGCTCTCGGTGAGGTTGATGGGCTTGGTGCGGAAGCCGGGGGCCTCGATGAGGATGTTGATGGGCTGCTTGATCTTCAGGCCCTGCATCGTCACCGGCAGGCGGAGGGGGCGGTAGCTGTTGCTCTCCCCGATGCGCCCGAAGAGCGGCATGGGCTCGCTCATGCCCTCCATCTGGATCTTGAAGAGGGCGTGGGGCGTGCCGGTGATGTTGAGGTTGCCGTACTTCTCCAGCTTCGCGAGCTGCTCCTTGCGGAACTCCTCCTCGATGCGGCGCTTCTCGGCGTCCTTCTTGTCCCGGTACTCGCCCTTGAAGACGGCGATGATGTCGTCGCTGTAGCCGCCCGCCATCACGATGCCGACGCCTGCGCCCAGGAGGATCAGGATGATCGCCGCGATCAGGATCGTGTTGGTCTTGCTCTGGGGGGCGTCCAGGTCGTCGTACTCGTCCACCTGGACCTTGCTCAGATCCACAGCGGGCGGCGGCGGGTTGCTCCCCACATGGAAGATGCTCTCGATGACCGCCGCGTTCTCCTGCCTGGCGTCAAAGGGGCGCTCCGGGGCCTCCTCGACAGCCGGAGCCGGCGCCGCCTTGGGCGCTTCGGCGCTGGCCTTCTTGTCGGCCTTCTTGTCGGCCTTCTTGTCAGCCTTCTTGTCGGCCTTCTTGTCGGCGGGCTTGCTGGCCTTCTGCTCGGAGGCGGCGGCGCGCGGCGCCTCTTCAGGCTCCTCCTCGGCGGCCTTGTCCTCCCCGGCGGGCTCGTTGGCCTCTGCCTCGGCGGGCTCGTCGTCGCGCGCGTCAGCCTCTGGCGCAGCGTCCTCGGCGGCGTCCTCGGCGGCGTCCTCGGCGGCGGAGTCGTCCTCTTCGGCGCTGTCTCCGCTGGCGACGCCCATCTCCAACGAGAGGGCCTCGATGATCTCGTCGGCCGAGCGGGTGCGATCTTCGCCCTTCTTTTTACTGGCCATTACTCACTCACTCCTCAATCGATGGGGCGATGGGTTGGGTGCGCGTCGAGCCCTGTGCTAACATCCATCGCGGCTGGCCTTGCGAGCGTGGAAAAGGTAAATCTTTTCAGCATCTTAGAGCAAGGCTCAGACGCAAGGCGCGCGGTAGTGTATGCCAGTGTGTGCTGGGGTGTCAAGGTGAGGAGGAGGCTGGATGAGCGTGGAGCGGAGCGACGGAGCGGTTGAGGGGGCAGGGGCGGGGGTGCTCTACCTGGTGGCGACGCCCATCGGGAACCTGGGGGACATGACCCCGCGGGCGCGGGCGGTGCTGGAGAGCGCGGATCTCATCGCGTGCGAGGACACCCGGACGACCCGTCACCTGGCGCAGGCGCTGGGCTTGAGCCCGCGCGGGGAGTGGGTGAGCTACCACGAGCACAACGAGGCCGCGGCGGCGCCGCGCCTGGTGGAGCGGCTCCTCGGCGGGGCCTCGGTGGCGCTGGCCTCGGACGCGGGGACGCCTGCGTGCTCGGATCCGGGGTATCGGCTGGTGGTGGCGGCGGCGGCGGCGGGGGTGACGATCACCCCGCTGCCGGGGCCGGTGGCCTTTGTCTGCGCCTGGGTCGCCAGCGGCCTGCCCACCGACCGCGTCTACTTCGCGGGCTTCCTGCCTGCGAAGCGCGGGCCGCGCCAGCAGGCCCTGGGGGCCTTGCGGGCTCAAGAGGCCACGCTGGCCTTCTACGAGGCGCCGCACCGCGTCGTGGAGCTGCTGGAGGACGTCCAGCACGTCCTGGGGCCGCGCCGGGTCTGCGTCGCCCGCGAGATCTCCAAGCGCTTTGAGGAGCTGCTCCGCGGCGAGGCCGGGGAGGTGGCCCAGACGTTGGGGGCGCGGGAGAGCGTCAAGGGGGAGGTGGTGGTGATCGTGGAGGGGGCTCCTGCGGCGCTCATCGAGACGGCGCGGGCGCAGGAGCTGACGGCGCTCCTGAAGGCCCAGGGCGTGCCGCCCCGGGCGATCAAGGCCATCGTGGCCGAGCACTACGGCGTCGCCAAGAAGGAGATCTTCGCCTGGCTGGGCGCGGACGACGCGCCCTGAGGCCACCTCAGAACTGGACGCCCAAGGCGAGGGACCAGGTGAAGACGGTCATCTCCTCGATCCGGAAGCGGTTGCCGACGGCGTCCAGCACGGGGTTGTAGTAGGGGTTGCGCTCGTCGGGGTTGTCAAAGCGGACGGTGGTGTTCTCGTCCGCCGCCGAGTCGATCCCGGTGCGCGCCGCCGTGATGAAGTGCTCCAGCTGGTGCTGGAGGCGGAGGTTGCCGCTGAACTGGATGTAGCGCGCGGCCTGGACGGTGAAGCCCAGGTGGGCGCCCAGGGTGCCGTAGGCCTCGTAGTCGGTGATGCCGTCGTGGCCGAAGGGCACATCCTGGTTGGCATCATCATACGGGTCGAAGACGGGGAGGCCTGTCCGGGCGTTGGCCGGCTGCTCCAGCAGCCAGTGGCAGGCCGCCTTGTCCACGGTGGCCGCGTCGGTGGAGCCGCCCTTGACGGCGGCGACCGCGCCCCGGATCTCGCGCGGGGTGAGCCCGTTGCAGGAGGAGTTGGCCAGCGCGTCGAAGAGGAGGCTGTAGTCGCGACCCTCGGCGGTGTAGCCGAAGCTCAAGCCGAAGTCGATGTGGAAGAAGTGGCCGCGCTGACGATCCTCGAAGGGGATGAACTCCGAGCCGAAGAGGATCTCGGCGCGCTGGCCGGGGGACTCCAGCCCTTGACCGGCGCCCTTCTTGGTGAAGAGCGACGTCCCCGCCGCCAGCGGCAGGGTGTAGGACACCGAGAAGTACGGGTCCATGTACTTGAAGCGCTTGGAGGCCCCGAGGCTCCACTGAAGCTCGTGCACCCCGCGGCCCACGCCCTCGTTGCCCCCCTTGGCGACCTCGCCGGTGGGGATGAGGTAGTCAAAGCCCAGGCGGATCTTGGCCTTGGTGTCGTCGCGCTGATCGTTGAAGGGGTTCCACGCCAGCCCGACGCTCATGTCCCCGAAGCCTGCGCGCTCCGGACCCAGGTTCCCGTCCCCGCGCACGTTGAAGAGGCGAAAGGTGGTGAACTCCGCGCCGTTGGTGTTCAGATCCTCGTTGAGCGTGATGTCCTGGATGACCCGCTCGTTGGAGGGGTCCACCGAGGAGTTGGTCTCATCGACGATGGGCTGCGTCCGATCGCCGCCGTTCCCTGCGTACGACACCCCGCGCTGATCCGAGAAGATCACGGGCAGGTTCGCGTGCAGCTCCACGTCGCGGAAGAGGCCGATCTGCACCAGCACGTCCAGCTGGTTGATCTCGCGCCAGGCCCGAAGCTCCTTGTTCGTGACCACCGTCGGCTCGGCGCAGCGTGACGCCTCCACCAGCCGCGGGAAGCGCGCCCGGCTGTTCGGCGGCGGGTTCACCACCACCTCGCCGGGGGCCGGCTCGGTCGCCTCCGGGTTGCAGGGCGCCTCGCGCGTGACCTTGGCCCGGTAGAGCGTCCGCTTGAAGGACGGCGTGATGCGGAGGTCGAAGGGGTCCGGGTCGTCGGCTGCGTCCAGCACGTCCATCCGGGTGTCGTCATCAAAGAGGGCGTCGGCCGTGGGCGCGCCTGTGGCCGCCCCGGCCTCCTGGGCCGAGGCACCAGACGGCGCAGCAGCGCAGAGACCTGCGGCCACCGCCGCGACGCTCCAGATAGGCGCGGCCCGACGCAGCAGGCTGCGCAGGGACTCTCCAGGGTAGACGACGTTCTCGACCGCCATCATCGGCTCCTTTCGCGGGGTGCTGGCTCCGCCAGGGCGGAGCGCCAAGCGCACGCTCAACCTCGACGACGCTAACAGGCACCCCCTGGGGAGTCAAGTATTGACGCCGTCCCCACCCCCTCGCGACCCCGCCGCCAGCGCGAGCTTCTGCACCGCCAGCACGCCGTCCCCGTCGGTGAAGATCGTCGCGTGGGCCTCGGGATCGGCGGCGGCCCGGCGGGACACCTCGCGCAGCGCCACGGTCTCGGGGCGCTGATCCTCGGGGTCTGCGACCTTCCCGCTCCAGAGCACGTTGTCGAAGAGCATCACCCCGCCGGGGCGCAAAAGCTGCATCCCCAGGTCGTAGTAGGCGGCGTAGCTGGTCTTGTCGGCGTCCACGAAGATCGCGTCTACGGTGCCCGTCCAGCCGCCGTCCAGCAGCTCTTTGAGCGTCTCGGTCGCGGGCCCAAGGCGAGGCACCACCCGGTGGGCGATCCCGGCGCGGCGCCAGGCCGCCCGGGCGATCTCCAGCGTCTCGGGGTTGACGTCGCACGCCACCAGCGTCCCGCCGGGCTGGAGCGCCTCCACCAGCCACATGGCGCTGTAGCCGGTGAAGGTCCCCACCTCGATCACGCGCCGGGGCTGCACCAGGCGGAGGATCCAGGCGAGCATCGCGCCCTGCTCGGGGGCGATCATCATGCGGCTGTCGGTCCGCTCGGCGGTCTGCTCACGCAGGGCGAGCTGCTCGGGGCGCTCGCGCACCACGGTCTGCTGGACATAGTCCAGCAGCTCGCGCGTCAGGTGGAGCCCATCGCGTTGAAACTTGGCATTCGACATCGCGACCTCTATGCATGAGCCTCCCCGGCGCGCGCTGCGCCGGGCTGGGCTCCAGCCTACTCCCCTTTGCCGCCACGCGCCACCCGGAACCGCCTATGACCTCCCCCTCCCCCGACGCCATGCGGGCCGCCTTGCCGCGGCGCCTCGACAAGCTCCTCGCGGACGCCCGCCTGGGCTCCCGGCGGGTCATCGAGGCGGCGCTGGCGGCGGGGCGGGTCACCCTCAACGGCCTCCCGGCGCGCCTCCCCTGGACCCTGGTCTTCCCCGAGGAGGACGAGGTGCGGGTGGACGGCGCGCGGGTGGAGGCGGCAGCGCCGGCGTGGTATCTGATGTTGCACAAGCCCTGCGGCGTCCTCACCACCCTGAGCGATCCGTCGGGGCGCCCGACGGTGGCGGAGCTGCTCCCGGCGGAGGCCCGCCCGGTGGTCGGCCCGGTGGGGCGCCTGGACAACATGACCTCGGGGCTGCTGCTGGTGACGGATGACGGCGACCTCCACTTCCTGCTGACCCACCCGCGCCACCACGTCGCCAAGCGGTATCGGCTCACGTTGCAGGTGCCTGCGCCGCTGGCGTCGGCGGACCCGCGCCTGGAGCAGCTGCGCAGCGGCCTCCTGCTGGGGGACGGGCTCGGGCCGACGCGCCCGGCGCGCGTCGAGGTGGGAGCGGCGGGGCCTCCTGGCGCGGGGGGCGTCGCGCAGGAGGTGCGCCTCACGATCACGGAGGGCCGCAACCGCCAGGTGCGGCGGATGGCGCGGGCGGTGGGGCTGCACCTGACCGCGCTGCACCGCGAGGCGGTGGGTGGGCTGGAGCTGGGCGGGCTCGCGGAGGGGGCGCTGCGGGCGCTGACGCCGGGGGAGGTGCGCGATCTCTACGCGGCGTCGGGTGGAGAGGACCTGCCGCAGCGCCGCGCGCTGGCGGCGTTGGCGGCGAGGGCGTCAGACCCGCGCACGGACCCGTCGGAGGCGGCGAGGCTGCGGCGGTGGCTCATGTCCCGGGGGGGGGCCTATTGAATGAGGCGGCGTTTTTGCGTAGCGTGCCTGCGTTGCGCGTGGCGCGGGTGGGCTGGCCCTCGCAGGTTACCGTCAGGCTGGATGATTATGCTCAAGCTGCAACGCGGGGGCCTCGCCACCCGAGCTGCCCTCGCTGCGCTGCTCAGCGGCGCGCTCGCTGCGGCGCTCGCCCTGGCCGCTGCGACCCTCGGCTTCAAGGTCCTCGTGGACGCCTCTCCCCTGGACGTCGGCCTCTCGGCGCCCGAGACCGCCCTCCTCCTCGCCTCCTCCTTCGCCGCGGGCGTCCTCGGCGCGCTCCTCTTCGCGCTCGCCGCCCGGCCCGCCTTCGGCGGCCCGGTCGGGCAGCTCCAGGAGGACCTCCTCGCCTTGCGGCGCGCGCGCCGCGACGCCATCCCCCTCGATCCCCTCCCGGACGACCTCCAGGCCCTCGCCGCCAGCATCAACGCCCTCGACGTCGCGCACCGCGACGCGCACCGCGACCTCCTCCTCCAGCTCCAACGCGCCGAGCGACGCCTCAACAAGCTCTTCGAGGCCGCCGAAGACGCCGTCTTCATCGCCTCCAGCGAGGGCCGCGTCCTCTCCTTCAACCGGCGCGCGCAGCGCCTCTTCGGCTACGACGAGCACGAGATCCTCCAGCACAACGCCGCCCTCCTCCTCCCCACCCTCTTCGGCGCCGACGCCCCCGCGCCCGACGACTCCGGACGCGCCCGCCTCGCCACCGGCGCCGGGCTGGAGAGCGTCGCCGTCCGCAAGGACGGCCACCGCTTCGAGGTCGAGTGCTCCGTCAGCCTCCTCCCCAGCGACGACCAGACCCTCTGGATCGTCCGAGACGTCACCGAGCGCAAGCTCCAGGCCGCCAACCTGGAGCAGATCCGCGCCCACCTCGAACAGAAGGTCGTCGAGCGCATCGCCGCCCTCTCCCGCGCCAACAAGCAGCTCCAACAAGAAGTCTCCGAGCGGAGACGCGCCGAGCAGCGCGCCCTCGCCGCCAGCCTCGCCAAGACCCGCTTCCTCGCCAACATGTCCCACGAGCTGCGCACACCCCTCAACGCCATCATCGGCTACGCCGAGCTGGTCATGGAGGAGGCCGACGAGCGCGAGCCCGGGCTCTTCGCCGCCGACCTCGACCGCATCCGCTTCGCCGCCAGGCACCTCCTCGCCCTCATCAAGGACATCCTCGACCTCACCGCCATCGAGGCCGGAGAGATCACCGTCGAGTGGAGCACCTTCGGCGCCGGTGACCTCCTCGACCTCCTCGTCTCCACCGCGCGCCCCCAGGCCGAGAAGAACGGCAACCAGCTCTTCACCGTCCTCGCACCCGGCGTCGAACGCCTCCGCTCCGACCCCGACAAGCTCCAGGCGATCCTCAACAACCTCCTCTCCAACGCCTGCAAGTTCACCCAGGAGGGCTCCGTCACCCTCCGCGTCGCACCCTCCCAGGACGGCGCCCACGTCGTCTTCGCCGTCGAAGACACCGGCATCGGCATCGACCCCCACCTCATCGAGCGCCTCTTCGAGACCTTCACCCAGGCCGACCCCTCCACCACCCGACGCTACGAGGGCACCGGCCTCGGCCTCGCCATCGCCCGACGCTACGCCCGGATGCTCGGCGGAGACATCACCGTCACCAGCGAGCTGGGACGCGGCTCCACCTTCCGCGTCAAGCTCCCCCTCGACGGCGAGCGCGCCCTCGCAGACCTCGACCCCAGCGAGCGCCCCGATCTCGCCATCTCCTGAGCCGTCAGCGACCCCAGCCGCCGGAGGCAGCTCGAAAAAATATTGACAAAAATCAGCATTATTTATATATAATTTATGCTGATTTTTGAGGTTCGGGTTGCCTCCGGCGGCTGGGGGAAGCTCCCCCAGACCCCCCTTATCTCGACTCCTCGCGGAGCCCGAACTCCTTCATCTTGTTCTGTAGCGATTTTCTGCTGATCTTGAGCATCTTGGCGGACTGGGTGACGTTGCCCCCCGTCTCCTCCAGCGCCCGCACGATGTACTCCCGCTCGACCCGGGTCGTCGCCTCGCGGATCACGTCCTTCAGCCCACCCTCGCCGCTGGGAGCCGGCAGGTGCAGCGCAGGGATGGGGAGCCCGTCCGCGTCGCTGGCCTTCAGGTCCGGCGGCAGATCGTCCTCGTCGATCACGTCGTTGTCGGCAAAGAGCAGCGTCCGCTCGATGACGTTCTCCAGCTCGCGGATGTTCCCCGGCCAGGGGTAGCGCTGGAGCAGCTCCAGCGCCGCCTCGCTCACCCCGCGCACCGCCCGCGAGAGCCGCGCGTTGTACTTCTCGATGAAGTGCTCCACCAGGAGCGGGATGTCAGCCGTCCGCTCCCGCAGCGGCGGCAGCCGCAGCGGCACCACGTTGAGCCGGTAGTAGAGATCCTCCCGGAAGCTCCCGTCCTCGATCGCCTCCTGGAGGTTCCGGTTGGTCGCCGCCACCAGACGCACGTCCACCCGCAGCGTCTTGATCCCGCCCACCCGCTCAAACTCCGACTCCTGGAGCGCGCGCAAGAGCTTGACCTGCATCTCCAGCGGGATCTCCCCGATCTCGTCCAGGAAGAGCGTCCCCTTGTCCGCCAGCTCGAAGCGCCCCGGCTTGGTGTGCTCCGCTCCCGTGAACGCCCCCTTCTCGTAGCCAAAAAGCTCCGACTCGATCAGGTTCGACGGGATCGCCGCGCAGTTGATCCGGATGAAGGGGCGATCGGCGCGGCTCCCGTGCGCGTGCAGCGCCCGCGCGATCAGCTCCTTGCCCGTCCCCGACTCCCCCGTGATCAGCACCGTCGAGGGCTGCGACGCCACCCGCTCGATCACCCGGTAGATCTCCCGCATCGCAGGAGCGTCACCGACCATCCCGTAGCGACCGCTCAGCGTCGACCCCGCGCCGCCGCGCCCCGCGCCGTGCAGCGCGCTCGCGTTGAGCGCCCGCGCCCGCACCGCCTTCTCGACCGCCGCGCGGATCTCCTCCGCCTCAAAGGGCTTGGTGATGTAGTCGAACGCCCCCTTCTTGAGCGCCTCCACCGCGCTCCCGATGCTGCCATGCGCCGTGATGATGATCACCGGCGTGTCCGGGTAGTGCTCCTGGATGTGCTCCAGGAGCTGATCGCCGTCCACGCGCGGCATCTTCAGGTCGCTGATCACCAGCGACCAGGGCCGCAGCTTCAGCTCGGCCATCGCCTCGGCGCCGTCCAGCACCGCCTTGACCTTGAAGCCCTCGCGACGCAGCATCGCCGCCAGCACGCGGCCGATGTTGACCTCATCATCGACGACGAGGATGCTTGGGGGGGACTCTTCTGCCACGGCAGCCTCCTCGGGCTCAACGATCATCCAGCGCCGCTGCCCGATCGCGGTCGCGCTGCGGCGGCGCGGGCGGCGCCGCCTTGGAGCGTGACTCGATGTGCTGGCGCAGGAGCATCCGATCCACATCCCCCTCGGCCGTGAAGTGCGCCGAGCCCACCACCGCGCGCTGCCGCGCGAACTCCACCTGGCGGCGCGCCTGCTCCAGCGGCGGGCGACCCCGCTCCTCCTGGCCGGACTCCACCGACGCAGGCGCCGACGTCAGCGCGCTCGCCAGCAGCGCCCCCAGCCCAAGCAGCACCACCACCGCCAGCGGCGCCGCCACCACCACCCGCCGACGCCCCGGATCGGCCCAGAGCGCCGCGCCCGCCGCCTGGAGCCGCGCCCACGTCGCCTTCACCTTCGCCTGCCAGGTCGGCTCCGGCGCCCCCAGCATCGTCGTCGTGCTCAAGAGCCGCACCCCGCGCGGCAGCTCCAGCCGCACCACCCCCTCCGGGGGCACCGTCGAGGGCTGCGCCGCCGCCCGCAGCGCCGCCGCCCGCGGGTTGATGCTGCCGTCCGCCGCCCGCGCGGTGATGGGGCCGCTGCTCGGCAGCTCCAGCTGATCAAAGGCCTGGAGCGCCTGGCCGCCGTGAGCGAAGCGCGCCGTCGGCTCCTTCTCCAGACAGCGCAGCGTGAAGTCCACCAGCCCCGGCGGCACCTCACCCAACCCCCGCCGCGCGCGCAGCGGGGGGATCGGGGTGTGCATATGCTCCATCATGATCGCCATCGGCTTGTCGCCGCTGAACGGCGTCCGACCGGTCAACATCTCATAGAGGATCACCCCGAACGCATACACGTCCGAGGCCGCCCCCACGTCGTGCGTCCCCACGCACTGCTCCGGTGACATGTAGAGCGGCGTCCCGAACACATCCCCCTGCAAGGTCAGCGTCTTGGCCAGGTGTCCCTCCGTCAGCCGCGCCAGACCGAAGTCGATGACCTTGACGAAGGCCTCGTCCTCCCCCACCCGACACAGCATCACGTTGCCCGGCTTCAGATCGCGGTGCACGATGCTCGCGTCATGGAAGGCCGCGATCCCCTCCAGGAGCTGCCGCGCCACATGCACGATCTCCGGCAGCGTCGGCTGGTAGGCGTGGATGAAGCGATCCAGCGTCGCCCCATCCAGATACTCCAGCGCCATATACGCCAGCTTGTCGGGCTCCAGACCGTAGTGAAAGCAGGTCACCAGGTTCGGGTGGTGCAGCGACGCCACCGCCTTCGCCTCCCGCAGAAAGCGCTGCTCCGCTGCCGAGCCCGCCGTCAGGTCGCTCCGCAGCACCTTGATCGCCGCGCGACGACCCACCGGGTGCTGGATGCCCCAATACACCGTCCCCATCCCCCCGCGCCCCAGAAAGCCCAGGATCGCATACTGACCCCCCACCACCTTCCCCAGCGGGTGGCCCTGCGGCGCGTCCGCCAAAGACGACGCCGGCACATGGAAGAGCCGATGCTCCGAGCAGTGCCCACCCAGACGGCTCCCCGGACGCCGACAGACCGGACAGATCAGCGACGCCGGCGCTTGCCAGCTCGGCGCAGGAGAAGGAGGGCTGGGCGTGGAGAGATCCGGACGCGTCATTGCAGATCAACGGGCAGCGAGAGGGAGGAGCGCAGCGTGTCCGCGCCCAGCTACGCTATCAGAGCCGCCCGTGCAGGGAAAGAGGAGGCGTTGGATGCCTCCATGCTGCGGTGCAGCAAGGGTCGGTGGTCAGCCCCATGTTGCAGTGCAATATATGCTGCGGTGCGGCATGGGTGCATGTGCTGCGCCGCAGCATTTTCGATTCGATCCAACCTCGACCCCGCTGCCGCCGAGATCGGCCGCGCCCCCCCCCCAGGTTTGCCCCCCCCCCCCCCCGGGTTGCCCCCCCCCCCCCCCGCGGGGTCCCCCCCACCACGGGGGGCC
>CAUJGC010000084.1 GCA_963169075.1 Myxococcota bacterium | reverse complement strand
AGCCGCCCCCAGACCCCCCTTCATGTCTCAGCGTCGGAGCTGGCTCTCATGGCGGGCGATCTCGACGAGATCGGCGGCCTGAGCGCGGAGCGGCCAGGGCATCTCCTTGTCGATGGCGATGGTGTGGAACCACTCCAGCTCGGCGCCGTGCCCGGCGTTCCAGACGGCCTTGAGGAGCTTGATGCGGTGCGTCTCGCTCCAGATGATGTGGTTCTTGTGGTCGTTGGGCTCGATCCAGAGGCGCTCCTGGCAGGTGGGGTCGTCCGTATCCAGGCTCTGGAAGCGGGCCTTGAGGCGCGGGATGTCCTCCGGGGCCGCGATGAACTTGAGGCTCTCCAGGGCGGCGCACTGGGCCTCGGGTGAGCCGGACTCCAGGCGCTCGAAGAGGTCGCCTCGGGCGGGGAGGTAGGCGATCTGCATGAGGGCGAAGTGGGCGGTGTCGCGCAGCTCGGGCTGGTCGAGGGCGGCGTAGCGCATGGCGATGGGGCCGAGGTCCTGGGCGCGGGACATGGCGACGCCGCGGAGCCCCGCCAGGGCGAGCTGGGGATCGCGGTCCCAGGCGCGCTCCAGGAGGGCCTGGAGGTGGGGCCAGGCCCGGGGGTCGCCCAGCTTGCCGAGGGCGACGGCGGCGGCGGCGGCGGTGTCCTTGTCCTCGCTCTGGAGCAGGGCCAGGAGGTCGTCGTAGAGGGGGGTCATGTGCATGGCCCCGGCGCCCCAGGCGGCGAGCTGCCGGGCCTCGGGGCGCGGGTGCTTGAGCTGGGCGCGGACGGTCTCGACGAGGCGAGGGTCGGTCCAGAGGTCTTTGTAGAGGGGCTTGGCGAGGTCGGTGAAGGCGCGCTTGCGGGCGTCGTCGTCGTCCGCGCGCAGCTCGGTGAGGTTGTAGCCGATCTGGTGGTACGCTTCGAGCCAGTCCCCGAAGGCCGCGCGGGTGGCGACGTAGTTGCCGAGGAGGAGGAGGAGGACGGCGACGAGGAAGGCCAGGTTGTAGCTGCGGTAGCGGGTCTGGTCGAGGGCCTCGGGGGAGTTGGGGTCCAGCTCGCGGAGGCGGTTGAGGAGGACGTCCTCGCGGAAGTTGCCCGGGAAGAAGAGATCCCCGATGAGCATGGCCTGGATGTAGGCGGCGACGACGATGAAGAGCATGGCGGCGGTGATGAGGAGGAGGTTCACCCCGACCGAGGTGGAGAACTCCATGATGTAGCTCGCCACGAAGGCGGTGACGGCGAAGAGGGCCGCCGTGGAGGCGAGCGCGGAGGCGATGAGGCGCCCCCTTGAGCGGGCCAGCGGGACGAGGAGGCCGATCTCGGAGACGTTGGGGATGAGCTGAAGGCGAGGGCGTTGCGGCGTAGGCGTCATGGGTCGATCCGCGGTGGGGGCAGGTGTCGGCGCCTGAGGCTGGCGCGGGGTGGGGAGTGTGTCACAGGGCGCCAGACAATGCACGGCCGCTGGGGCCTGCGCTCGCGCTGACGGCCTTTTGACGCAGCGCGAGGTTGCGCTATGACAGGGGGGCCTTAGCTTGCGCAGGGTGTTTCGAGCGGAGGAGGTCAGATGAGCGCGATCGTCGAGCTGACAGGGGTGGATAAAGAGTACCCGCTGGGGAAGCTGGTGGTGAAGGCGCTGCAGGGGGTCGATCTCCGGATCGAGCGCGGGGAGTTCACCGTGATCGCCGGCCCCTCCGGCAGCGGCAAGACTACGCTCCTGAACCTGGTGGGGTGCGTGGACGTGGCGACGCGGGGGAAGGTGGTGGTGGCGGAGCGCTCGACGGGGGAGCTGGGCGACGGGGAGCTGACGGCGCTGCGCCTGCACCACCTGGGGTTCATCTTCCAGACCTTCAACCTGATCAGCGTGCTTGACGTGTATCAAAACATTGAATTCCCCTTGCTGCTCCAGGGGAAGCTTGGGAAGCAGGAGCGCCAGGAGCGGGTGATGGGCCTGATCGAGCAGGTGCAGCTCGGCGCGCAGGTGCACCAGCGCCCCAACGAGCTCTCGGGCGGGCAGCGGCAGCGGGTCGCCATCGCGCGGGCGCTGGTGACGCGCCCGAGCATCGTGCTGGCGGATGAGCCGACGGCGAACCTGGACTCCGCCACCGGGGAGGCGATCCTGGGGCTGATGCGCGAGCTGAACGCCAGGGAGGAGACGACCTTCATCTTCTCGACCCACGATCAGCGGGTGATGGAGCACGCGCGCCGGATCGTCAAGCTCCGGGATGGCCGGATCGAGGACGCAGGGTAGGGGAGGGCGGGATGGGTCATCTGGGGATGCTGCTGCGGATCGCGCTGACCAGCCTGGTGTCGCACAAGGTCAAGAGCCTGATCGTGGGGGCGATCATGATCTTCGGCACGCTGCTGGTGGTGCTTGGGACGAGCCTGCTGGACAGCGTGGAGCGCTCGATGGAGGAGAGCGTGACCTCGTCGCTGGCGGGGCACCTCCAGATCCACGCCGCCTCGGCCAAGGACAAGCTGGAGCTCTTCGGGGGGATGGGCGGCCCCAACGCCGACATCGGGACGATCCAGCGCTTCGAGGCGCTGCGGGGGGCGGTGTCCGAGGTGGAGAACGTGGAGGCGGTGGTGCCGATGGGGCTCGGCGTGGGGGTGAGCAACACGGACGGGGAGCTGGACACAGCCCTCAAGGCGCTGCGCAAGGCGGTGCGCGCCGAGGACGCAGGCGCGCGGGCGGTGCTTGAGGAGCGGGTGCGGCAGATCCTGGCGCTCTACCGCGAGGAGGTGTCCCACAAGCTGGAGGTCCAGGCCGACACCGCCCGCGTCGAGGAGGAGCGCGCCCAGCTGGAGGAGGCGCTCTCGCCGGCCTTCTGGTCGCGCTTCGAGGCGGACCCGCTGGCGGGGCTGGAGTTCCTGGACACGAAGGTGGCGCCGAGCTTCGGCGGGGGCCGCGCGCTCTATCTGCGCTATCTGGGCACAGACATTCCGCTTTTTGCCGACACCTTCGATCGCTTCGAGGTGGTCAAGGGGGCGGCGGTGGCGCCGGGGCAGCGCGGCTTCATGATCGCAGACCGGACCTACGAGCGCCAGGTGAAGCACCGGGTGGCGATGGAGTTCGACGAGGTCCACCGCGCGGTCACCGAAGCCGGGCGCCAGATCGCGGGGGACGCGATCCTGGAGTTCCGGGTGGAGCGGATGGTGAAGCAGTACCGGCGGGTGCTCTTCCAGCTCCAGCCCGCCGACGCCGCGGCGCTGGAGGACGCGCTGCGCCGGGAGCTGCCCGACGTGGCGGGGGGGCTGCCCGAGCTGCTCCAGGCCTTCCTGCGGGTGGACGACGCGACGGTGGTGGCGCGCTACGCCTTCTTCTACCGGGAGATCGCCCCGAAGATCCGGCTCTACGACGTGCAGGTGGGGGACGTGATCACGCTGACGTCCTTCACGCGGACGGGCTATGTGCGGAGCGTGAACGTGCGCTTCACGGGGACCTTCACCTTCCGGGGGCTGGAGAGCGCCGACCTGGCGGGGGTCACCAACCTGGTGGATCTGGTGACCTTCCGCCAGCTCTACGGCGCGCAGACCGACGCGCAGCGCGAGGAGCTGGCCACGCTGCGGGAGGAGGTGTCGGCGGCGAACGTGGACCGCGCCGGGGCCGAGGACGCGCTCTTCGGCGGCGACGACGCGGTGGAGGAGGCCGCGCCAGACGGCGCGGCCCAGGCGCAGCTGGACGCGGTGCGCGGGGGGGAGCTGGAGGTGGAGTCCGTCGGTGACGTGGACGCCCCCTTCGCGCCGGAGGAGGTCCAGCAGGGCCTGGTGCTGAACGCGGCGGTGGTGCTCAAGGACCCCTCCCGGCTGGAGGAGACGCGGGCGGCGGTGCAGGCGGCGGCGGCGCGCTCGGGGCTGGAGGTGAAGGTGCTGGACTGGCAGGAGTCCTCGGGGCTGGTGGGGCAGTTCGTGCTGGTGGTGCGCCTGGTGCTCTGGGTGGCGATCGGGATCATCTTCACGGTGGCGCTGGTGATCATCAACAACTCGATGGTGATGGCGACGATGGAGCGGACGGCGGAGATCGGCACGATGCGGGCGCTGGGGGCGCAGCGTGGCTTCGTGGTGGCGCTCTTCCTGGTGGAGACGGTGGCGCTTGGGCTCCTGGCGGGGGCGGTCGGCGGCGGGCTCGGGGTGGGGCTGGTGGCCTGGATGGGCTCGGCGGGGATCCCGGCGAGCAACGAGGTGCTGGTGTTCCTCTTCGGCGGGCCGCGCCTCTACCCGTCGGTGGGGTGGGAGAACGTGGGGCTGGCGGTGGGGATCATCCTGGGGGTGAGCCTGGTGTCCACGCTCTACCCCGCGGTGTTGGCGGCGCGCATCCAGCCCGTCGTCGCGATGCAGTCGAGGTGAGCGGATGGGCGTCTTCTTGATCATCGCGGTGCGGAACCTGATCCAGGCGCGTCGCCGGACGGCGTTCCTCTCGGCGGCGCTGGTGGTGGTGACGGCGCTGCTGGTCTTGCTGGTGGCGCTCTCGGCGGGGATTCAGGAGAACCTGATCCGCTCGGCCACGACGCTCTCCAGCGGCCACGTGAACGTGGGCGGCTTCTACAAGGTGGGCAGCGGGGACGTCTCACCGATCGTGACCCGAATCGACGTGCTGCGGGAGGACGTCCGGGGGCTCTCCCCCGAGGTGGACTACCTCATCGACCGGCACCGGGGCTGGGCCAAGCTGGTGTCGGAGACGGGCAGCATGTACGCCGGGCTCAACGGGGTGGACATCCAGGCGGAGGAGCGGCTGGTCTCGACGCTGCGCCTGGCCCCGGAGGCCGACTACCGCGAGGGGGGCGGCCCGGAGCCCCGCGGGGATCTGAAGGGGCTGACGGCGCCGCGGACGGCGATCGTCTTCGCGTCGCAGGCCAAGCGGCTCGGGGTCGGGGTGGGGGACGTGATCACGCTCCGCACCGAGACGATGCGCGGCCAGAGCAACACGGCGGACGTGACGGTGGTGGCGGTGGCGCGGGATCTGGGGCTCCTGAGCACCTTCACGATCTTTGTCCCGAAGGAGACGATCATCGACCTCTACCAGCTGCGCCCGGACACGTCGGGGGCGGTGCAGATCTACCTCAAGGACATCGACGACGCCGAGCGGGTCATGGGGGAGCTGCGCCAGGGGTTGGCCGCGAAGGGCTACGCGGTGATGGATCACCAGCCGGTGCCCTTCTGGGCGAAGCTGGAGTCGGTCCAGGGAGAGGACTGGACCGGCCAGCGCCTGGACGTGACGACCTGGCAGGATGAGGTGTCCTTCTTGACGTGGATCATCACGGCATTTGATACGATTACGGTCATTCTTGTAGGCATTCTGGTGGCGATCATCGCCATCGGGATCATGAACACGATGTGGATGAGCGTGCGGGAGCGCACCGCCGAGATCGGCACGCTGCGGGCGATCGGCATGTCGCGGGGGCGGGTGCTGTTGATCTTCATGCTGGAGGCGACGATCCTCGGCGCGGCGGCGTCCCTGGTGGGGGGGCTCCTGGGGGCCGCGCTGGCGTCGGGGGTGAGCGCGCTCCAGCTCTCCATCCCCGTGGAGGCGGTGCGGGTGGTCCTCTTGAGCGACACGCTCACGCTGGCGGTCCACCCGGGGTCGGTGGCCCGCGCGGTGGGGGCGCTGACGGTCTTTACGATGCTCTCGGCGCTCTGGCCGGCGATCCGCGCGGCGCGCCTCCAACCTGTGACGGCGATGCAGCACGTCGAGTAACCCAGGAGGTTGAAGATGGGACGATGGATCGGGGCGCTCGCGCTGGCGGCGCTGACGCTGGCGGCCGCAGCGCCGGCCTGGGCGCTGGACAAGGCGGAGATGGTCAAGCTCCTGCAGGAGCTGGACGCGCGGCAGCGCAGCTCGGGGGACTACCAGGCGCTGGTCTTCATCGACGCCAAGGAGAAGGGCAAGGCCGACGTGGCCTACGAGGCGGTGGTCTACCGCCGGGACGCGGCCGACAAGCTGGTGATCCTCTTCACCAAGCCCAAGAGCGAGGCGGGCAAGGGGTACCTGCGCATCGACAAGAACCTCTTCCTCTACGATCCGACGGTGGGGAAGTGGGAGCGTCGGACGGAGCGGGAGCGGATCGGCGGCACCAGCAGCCGCCGCGGCGACTTCGACGAGTCGCGCCTGGCCGACGAGTACGACCCGTCCTACGTCGGGGAGGAGAAGCTGGGCAAGTTCGCGGTCCATCACCTCAAGCTGACCGCCAAGGAGGGGGTGGACGTGGCCTATCCGATCCTGGAGGTCTGGGTGGACAAGGAGACAGGCAACCTCCTGAAGTCGCAGGACATCGCGCTCTCCGGTCGCCTCATGCGCACGAGCTACTACCCCAAGTGGCAGAAGCTCTACAGCGAGACGAAGCAGGCCGACGTCTACTTCCCCAAAGAGATCCAGATCTTCGACGAGGTCGAGAAGGAGAACAAGACCGTCGTGGTCATGCGGGCGGTCGATCTCAAGGCGGTGGATGACAACATCTTCACGAAGGCCTGGCTTGAGAGCAAGAGCCGCTGAGGAGAGGCGATGCAGCGCGAGGTACACCTGACCCCCCCCGGCTGCGTAGCGTCCTGCATCGCTTCGCTGCGCAGGACGAACGCAGCCGGTTCCCCCTGTGAGGGCGACCCCCCCGGGGGCGTAACGTCGGGCGGGCCAAGCCCGACCCGACGAACGCCCCCGGTCCCCCCCGTGACGGGGGGACCCCGACGGGTCGCGGGGGGGCGCTGGGGGGGCGCGGGGGGGGCGCGGGGACCGGT
>CAUJGC010000083.1 GCA_963169075.1 Myxococcota bacterium | reverse complement strand
CACCAACAACCCACAAAAAAAAAAATTAAATTTAAAAAAAATTTTTTTTTTTTTTTGGGGTTTTCCGGCCGCCCCCGGGCGGCCAGGGGAAGCTCCCCTGGACCCCTTTTTTTCAGGGCAGGGCCTCGAAGGCGCGGCCGTCGCCGGGGTAGGTGTGCCCGCAGGCGTCGCAGCGCCAGGGGCCTGCGGGGAGGGGGCTGGGGTCCTCGTGGCCGCAGGCGAGGCAGCGCACGGCGAGGGGGTCGCGCCGGGGGGCGTCACCGGGTCGCTTGAGGAGGGCGACGAGGCTGCACCGGAGGGGTTCGAGCGGGGCGAGGTGATCCATGCCCCAGTGGAGGAGGCGCCCGGCTTCGAAGAGACCCGGGACGCGGGCGAACCAGGTGGGTCCGTTGCTGACGCGGGCGACGCGCTCGATCTGGAGGCCGGCGCGGTTGGCGGTGCGCTCCAGGGCGCCGCGTGTGTTGAGGCGGTAGAGGGTGGGGAAGACGTCCTTGCTCTCGCGGGGGTCGAGGCGGAGGTGTCTGGCGGCCCACTCGTGTGCGGTGTGGGGGAGGGCGGCGGCGCCGAGGGACTTGTAGCTGAGGAGGTTGGGGGTGAGGATGACGAAGCGTCCGCCGGGGCGGAGGACGCGGCGGACCTCGCGGAGGAGGGCCTCGGGGTCTTCGACGTGCTCCATGACGTACTCGCTGAAGGCGAGGTCGAAGGAGGCGTCTGCGAAGGGGAGTCGGGAGGCGTCCGCGAGCCAGAAGTGGCTTGGGTAGCCGTCCTGGGAGGCGCGGTCGAGATCGACGCCGACGACCTGGCAGGTGTCGAGCCAGGGGGCGGCGGTGTGGCTGCGATCCCAGCCGCAGCCGACGTGGAGGAGTCGGTCGCCGGGGCGGACCCGGGTCGCCATGAGGGTCTTGTAGAGGTCGATGCCCTCGGGGGTGGCGTCGAGGAGGTGTCGGTTGTGGGCGGTGTAGCGCCTGTAGAGGTCCAGCATGGTGTGCTCGCGGTGGGGTGGGCGCGTGTGGCGTCGTGGGAGCCCAGGCCAGGGTTTTGTAGCGGAGGGCGCGAGGGGAGGCAAGGCGGGTGGGGCTTGCGCGGCCTGGGCGCGGCGGCTACGGTGGGTGGAGAGGCGGCGCCCCGGGCCTGGGGGTGCTGCGAGGAGCAGACACAGGGGTCATGAGCGCTACACCGAGCCGAACATGGCGCGACCGTCTCTGGACAGGGGTGGTCGCGCTGCTCTTCTTTGCGCTGCCGATGCTGAAGGTCGAGGTGGCGCGCGTGACCGCCTACGATGGCCTGGTGTTGGGGGTGCTTGGGGCGTTGGTGCTGGGGAACCTGCTGCGGTGGAGCGGGGTGCGGCGTGGCGTGTCGTGGTGGCCGCAGGGTCCGGGGCGCTTCTACGGCTGGCATGTGGCGCTGCTGGTGGTGGGGCTCTTGAGCGGGCTGGACACCCACGCGCTGGTGCCGTGGGGGGTGGAGCTGGCGACCTTCGTCTACATGACGCTGATGGTCGTGACGATGGACGCGCTGCTGGGGCGGCGGCTGGAGGAGGCGCTGCGGATCGGGGGGTGGGTGTTCGCGGGGCTGATGATCTTCGCGGGGGCGGGGGCGGTGCTGGGGATGCTGGGGGTGATGCGCATCGAGCTGCTCTATCCGAGCATCGGCGGTGTAACCAGTGAGAAGTTTTCGGGTTTTGCGCGCGCGGCGAACCAGTGGGCGGCGTATGTGCTGGCCTTTCAGCCGCTCTTGATGGCGTTGATGGTGAAGGAGCGTCGGCTTGTGCTGCGCGGGGTGGCGCTGGCGGGGGTGGTGCTTGGGTTCCTGACGTTGCCGGCGTCGGGTTCGCGGACGGGGCTGCTTTTGGGGGTGATGCAGGTGGCGACGTTCGTGGGGATCTACCTGCTGGGGAACCGCTCGGCGGGGGCGGGGCGGAAGGTGGGGGTGGTGCTGGTGGTGGGGCTGCTGACGCTGGGGCTGGTGTCGGCGTTCTCGATCTTCGCGGAGGACAGCTGGGTGGTGCGGCGCGCGTTGAGCGCGTTCGACACGGTGGAGAGCGGGGGGGCGCGTGTGTCGGGGGACTGGCGGGCGAAGAACTTCGCGTGGGCCTTTCAGGAGATCGAGCGTCACCCCTTCTTCGGGGTGGGGCTGGGGACGTTCGCGACGCTCTATGATCGGCACGAGGTGCACTCGACCTACCTGAGCCTGTGGGCGGAGGGGGGGCCGCTGATGCTGCTCTCGTGGGTGGGGCTCTTTTTGACGACGCTCTATCGTCAGGCGCTTGCGTTGGTGAAGACGATCCGGCTGAAGCAGGACAACCTGATCTTGATCGGGATGATGGTGGCGGTGGGGAGCCAGCTCCTCTTCGGGTTCACGCACAACACGACGCGGACGCGGAGCACGGCGCTGGTGGTGTGGCTTGGCTTGATGTGGGCGGAGGTGGTGCTGGCGCGGCTGCGGGCGCTGCCGTCGCCGTCGCCGTCGTTGCTTGGGGTGCGGCGCCCGCTCAGGGAGCCGCTGGGAGGGTCTGGCGGTAGAGCGCCAGCGTCGCCGCGATGACGTAGTCGAGGGAGAACTCCGCGAGGACCATGGCGCGTCCTTCGGCGCCGAGTCGGGCGCGGAGGTCGGGCTGGGTGAGGACGCGGTGGAGGGCGTCCGCGAGGTCCTGGGGGCTGCGGGGGGGGACGAGGAGGGCGTTGCGCTCGTGGCGCGCGATCTCGCGGCAGCCGGGGACGTCGGTGGCGACGATGGGGAGGCCGCAGGCGGCGGCCTCGATGAGGGACTTGGGGAGGCCCTCGTTCCAGGAGGGGAGGCAGACGGCGTGGGCCTGGGCGTAGACGGGGATCATGTCGCGCTGGAAGCCCCACCACTCGACGACGCCCTCGCGGGTCCAGGCGTGGAGGGTGTCCTCGGAGATGGCGTGTCGGGCGTCGGGGTCGGCGGGGCCGATGAGCGCGAAGCGGGCGTCGAGGCCGCGCTGCTTGAGGAGGCGGGCGGCCTCGACGAACTCGGGGACGCCCTTATCGACGACGAGGCGCGCGGGGAGGACGACGAGGGGCGGTCCCGGGGGCTCCTGGGGTTGCGGTGTGAAGCGGCGTGTGTCCACGCCGGAGCCCTTGATGAGGACGAGGCGCTCGGGGCGGACCCAGCCTTGCTGGGTGACGAAGCGGAGGTCGTCGGGGTTCTGGACGATGGTGGCGCCGCGGGGGTGGTTGAGGGCGAGGCGGTAGAGGGCGGTGACGGCGCGCCGGACGAGGGCGTCGCCGGGCTTGGCGGTGTCCTCGACGAAGAGGTTGCCGAGGCCGGAGATGGCGCTGACGACGCCGGGGACGCCGGTGAGGCGGGCGGCGATGCCGCCGTAGACGACGGGCTTGATGGTGACGAGGTGGAGGAGGTGGGGGCGCAGCTCCAGGAGGAGGCGGAGGAGCGCGGTGAGGGTGCCGAGGTCTTCGAGGGGGTTGAGGCCGGCTCGGGCGAGGGGGATGGGGTGGAAGGCGAAGCCGAGGGCGCGCAGCTCGGGGATGCCGTCGCCCGGGGGTGCGGCGACGTGGACGGCGAAGCCGTCGCGCTGGGCGGCCTGGGCCAGCTCGCGGCGGTGGGAGAGGAGGAAGGCGGGGTTGTTGACGATGTAGAGGAGTCGCGGGGGTCGCTGGGTCATGGTGTCAGGCCTGGAGGAGTCCGAGGACGGCGTCGTCGCGCTCGATCTGGAGGTCCCAGAAGATCTGGAAGGTGAGGGCGTTCCAGAGGAGGTGGGGTGCGGTGGAGGCGAGGTCGTGGGCTCTGGCGCCTCCGAGCGTTTTGGGGTTGAAGATGTCTTGGCGCGCCAGGCGTTCGGGTTGGAAGGCGTAGTCGATGAGGGGTCGGAGGCGTGTCTTGAGCCAGGCCTCGATGGGGACGCGGAAGCCCTGCTTGCGCTTGGCGTAGCGGGGGAGGTGGAAGCGTCGGAGGTAGAGCTGCTTGAGGAGGTGCTTGGTGGTGCGTCCGCGGAGCTTGAGGTGGTCGGGGAGGTGGTAGCCGAACTCGACGACGCGGTGGTCGAGGAGGGGGACGCGGACCTCCAGGCTGGTGAGCATGGACATGCGGTCGACCTTGGTGAGCATGTCGTCGGGGAGCGCGAAGCCGAGGTCGGTGTACTGGGTGCGCTGGAGGGGTGAGGCGTCGCGGGGGTGGTTGAAGCGTTCGAGGAGGTGTTCGGCGGCGCGGTCGCGCTCGGGGGGGCGGAGGAGGAGGGAGCGGAGGAGGGCGTCGTCGGCCAGGCGGGTCATGGCGACGTAGGCGTGGGCGCTGTCTCCGAGGAGGCCGCGGCTGGTTTTTTCGGCCATGCGAGCCAGCTCGGGGAGGCGGCCGGTGGCGCCCTTGGGGGCGAGGCGGAGGGCGCGCTGGAGGGTGTGGATGGCGGCGTCGGGGACGCCGCCGAGGCGTGCGCGGAGGTGTTCGATGAGGTGCTTGGTGTAGCCTGCGAAGCCTTCGTCGCCGCCGTCGCCGCTGAGGGCGACCTTGAGGCGTCGGGAGGCCAGCTCGCAGACGAGGAAGGTGGGGAGCATGGAGGAGTCCCCGAAGGGCTCATCCATGGCGCGGAAGATTTTGGGGAGGAGCCTGGCGAGGTTGTCGAAGGTGGCGTGGATGAGGGTGTGTGGGGTCTGGAGGGCGCGGACGATCTGGAGGGCGTCGGGGGTCTCGTCGTAGAGCTCTTCGGCGAAGCCGACGGAGAAGGTCTGGAGCTGTCCGGTGTAGCGTTCGGCGGCGTAGGAGGCGACGAGGCCGGAGTCCACGCCGCCGCTGACGAAGGCGCCGACGGGGACGTCGCTGAGGAGGTGGTCCTGGACGACGCGTCCGAGGAGGTCGTCGAGGGCGTCGAGGGCGTCGGCTTCGCGGGTGATGCGGTGTGAGGGGGTGTCTGCGAGGTCCCAGTAGGTGTCTTCGCGCCAGGCGCCGGAGGCGAGGTCGAGGACGCCGACGGTGGCGGGCGGGAGGCGTCGGATGCCCTGGAAGATGGCGCCGGGTCCGGGGACGTAGAAGGAGGCGAGGAGGGCGTGGACGGCGCTGAGGTCGAAGCGGAGGTCGAAGCCTTCGGGCCAGAGCTGAGGCGCTGCGAGGATGCTCTTGAGCTCGGAGGCGAAGAGGAGGGTGCCGCGCTGGTGGAGGAGGTGGAGGGGCTTGATGCCGAGGCGGTCGCGGCCGAGGACGACGCGCTCTCGGGTGCGGTCGTAGATGGCGAAGGCGAACATGCCGTGGAGATCTCTGGCGAGGTCGGGGCCGCGCTCTTCGTAGAGGTGTACGAGGACCTCGGTGTCGGCGTGCGTGGAGAAGCGGTGTCCGCGGGCTTCGAGCTGGCGTCGGAGGTCGGGGTAGTTGTAGAGCTCGCCGTTGAAGACGACGCCGACGGAGCCGTCTTCGTTGAAGATGGGCTGGTGTCCGCCGGCGGTGTCGATGATGGCGAGGCGTCGCATGCCGAGGGCGACGGTGGCGTCGGCGGCGCGTCCGGGGTCCTGGGGGAGCGCGAGGAGGAGTCCTTCGCTGTCGGGGCCGCGGTGTACGATGGCGTCGCACATGGCCTGAAGGGCCTGACGGGGTTGTGGGCAGCGCCTTCCCGGCGTGATAAAACCAGCGATTCCGCACATAGCAGGGCTCCTCTCTCGCGCGTGGCGCGGTCACCCAGGCCCGGATGACGGCCTGTTTATCCTGCATCGGCGCAGAAAAGAGAAGGGGGGGCGTCAGCCTTGCCAGCCTGGAGGGGTGCGTGTTACCCCTTGGGTCAGGCCGCCGGAGCGCGGAGCGCGAGGCGAAGGGTGTCCGCCAAGAGGTTGAACGTTATGCAATTTCTTCTGGGATCGCAGCTGGGTACGAAGCGGGAGGTGCTCTCGCTGCTGCTCGACAAGGGCATGGTGATGGTCCATCTGAACGCGCGCCATGACGGCGTGGACGTTCCGCTGCGCTACCGCAGCGACCTGCACCTCCGGCTGAACCTGAGCTACAACTTCAAGATCGAGGACTTCGAGGTGGGTGATCGCGCGGTGCAGGCGACGCTCTCCTTCGGGGGTCAGCCGCACCGCTGCGTGCTGCCGTGGGACGCGATCTTTGCGATGACCTCGCACGTGGAGCCGGTGTCCTACCTCTGGCCGGACGATCTGCCGCCGGAGCTGGCGGAGCAGGCGGCGAAGATGGCGACGGGTCAGCCGGGGGTGCTCCAGGCGGCGGCGCAGGCGGCGAAGCAGGCGAAGGCGGAGCCCGGTCGTCCGAAGCTCGGGGTGATCCTGGGCGGGGCGTCGGAGGCGCCGGAGGCGGAGGCGGAGGAGGAGGGCCGCGGCGAGGAGGAGGGTGGCGGGGAGGATGATCCGCCGCCGTCTCCTCCGGAGGGGCGTCGCTACGGTCATCTCCGCGTGGTCAAGTGAGCAACCTGAGCTGAGGAGCGCAGCCATGAGCATGTTGGACGACACGCAGGCCTATCTCTCGGACGCGTTTGACGCGCTGGGCTTTACGGGGCTCCAGAAGCGCCTCTTCCAGACGCCGAGCCGTGAGGTGAAGGTGGAGCTGGTGATCGAGCGCGACAACGGGGAGCTGGCGCACTTCATCGGCTTCCGGGTGCAGCACGACAACAGCCGCGGGCCCTACAAGGGTGGGCTGCGGTATCACCCGCACGTGGATCTTGGGGAGGTGAACTCGCTGGCGTCGCTGATGACGTGGAAGACGGCGGTGATCGACGTGCCGTTCGGCGGGGCGAAGGGCGGGATCCAGTGTGATCCTGCGACGTTGAGCCTGCGCGAGCAGGAGCGGCTGACGCGGCGCTTCGTGGACGCGATCCACGAGGTGATCGGGCCGTACACGGACATCCCGGCGCCGGACGTGAACACGAACGGCCAGCACATGGCCTGGTTCTTTGATCAATACTCGCGGCTGAACGGCCACAGCCCGGGGGTGGTGACGGGGAAGCCGGTGGATCTCTTCGGCTCGGCGGGTCGTGAGGCGGCGACGGGCCGGGGCGTGATGTTCGCGGTGCTGGAGGCGCTGCGGCATGACGGTGAGGACATCCGGGGCAAGAAGGTCGCGGTGCAGGGGTATGGGAACGTGGGGTCGTGGGCGGCGCGGCTGCTGGCGGCGCAAGGGGCGCAGATCGTGGCGGTGTCGGACGTGCGGGGCGGCGTCCAGAGCCCGGAGGGGCTGGATCTGGCGGCGGTGGACGCGCAGGTGAAGGCGACGGGCTCGGTGGTGGGGACGCCGGGGACGGACGCGATCACCAACGAGGCGCTGCTGGTGATGGCGTGCGACATCTTGATCCCGGCGGCGCTGGGTGAGGTGATCACGGCGGATAACGCGCCGCACCTGCGGTGTCGCTACATCGCGGAGGGGGCGAACGGCCCGACGACGTATGCTGCGAACCAGATCTTGAACGCGCGCGGGGTCACGACGCTGCCGGACATCTTCGCGAACGCGGGGGGCGTGACGGTGTCGTGGTTCGAGTGGGTGCAGAACATCCAGCAGTTCCAGTGGACGGAGGCGGAGGTGAACAGCCGCCTGGAGGACAAGATGCGGGCGGGCTTCCAGGCGCTGGTGGCGACGGCGGGTCGTCACCGCTGCGGGCTGCGCGAGGCGGCGTTCATCCTGGCGCTGGAGCGTGTGGCGGCGGCGACGCGCAAGCGCGGCTTCTTGTGAGCCGGGCGCGGCGCAGCGGTGTATCCGGAGTGTTTCCGCTGCTGCGTCGCACCTTTGGGGCTGCGTGGGCATCTTCTGGAGGAGGTCATACTTGCAATATGTCGCAAGCATGTAGACAATTACCTCTTGCGGCCCGCCTCGACGTGCACATACGATAAGGAGCCGAGCCGCAGGTGGCGCCTCCGCGCCACACGCTCCACCCCCTAGCGACGGAAGAGAAAAGTCCATGCGCGCCGCACGCTCCCTCTCGCGTGAGGTCTACGCCCCACGCCAGCGCTCCCTCTGGGGGGTGCTCCTCTGCGCTTCACTCCTCTGGGCCTGCACCAGCGACGAGCTGGATGTGGGGGGGGCCAACTCGACGCAGCCTCCCGGGGCGGAGGACTTCGACGAGTTCACGCTGACGACGATCATGCCCGCAGACGCGCCGGACAGCTGCGTCTCGTGCCATCCGCGGCAGTTTCAGGAGTGGCTGGGGTCGTCGCACAACTACGGTTCGGGGCTGGACGGGACGTATCAGTCGCTGGAGCTGACGGCCAACTACTATGCTGCGCACGTCACCGGGGCGCCGATCTTCCGCCAGAGCCAGCTCTGCATCACCTGCCACGCGCCGACGCTGGCGGCGTTTGACAACGATCCGCAGAGCCCGACCTTTGGCTTGATCGAGCCCAACGACACGCTGCGCGAGCAGTACGCGCCCAACTTCGAGCTGAAGCGCGAGGTGCAGCGTCCCCCCAACGGGGTGGATCTGCTGCCGCCAGCCGGGGTGGTGATCGAGGGGCAGACCGATCCTGGCGCGACGCCGGAGGAGATGCAGCGTCGGCGTCAGATCTCCTTTCAGGGGATCACCTGCGACGCCTGTCACAAGGTCAGCGGCCCCCACGTGGACCGCGAGGACATCGAGGCGTGCAACCCCGGCGAGGATCCGAAGCTGTGCGCGGCGCGCCAGCTCGCGGTGTGCGCGTCGGATGATGATCCGCGCTGCCGTCGCCGGACGCGCCAGCAGCAGGCGAGCGGCGCGCCGATCTTTGAGGATGGGATCGCGAACTTTGCGATCGATCTGGAGCGGGAGGGCTCGACCCGCTTCGGCCCGTTCCCGGCGGGCGACGCCGTGCCCAACACAGCGCACGACGTCTCGTCGGGGCGCGACGCGAGCGTGCAGGAGTACAACGTCGCGACCTATCCGGATCGCACGCCCTTCCCGGATCAAGATCCGGATCTGCGCCCCTACTTGAAGTCCTCGCAGTTCTGCGGCTCGTGCCACGACGTCCGCCTGGCCGTGGACGATGTGACGACGGCTCCGGTGGAGATGGAGCCCGTCCACAACGAGCCCTTCCTGCGCCTGGAGAACCTCTACACCGAGTGGCACATCAGCCCGCTCAACCTCCACCCGACCCAGCGGGGGACGTCGGGCGATCCGCGTCTCCAGTGGCGTGACAACCCCTACCGCAACGAGGACGGCTCGGCCCGGCGCGTGGTCTGCCAGGACTGCCACATGTCCCTCTACCCCTACGCGCCGCCGGGCACCTTCCCCGGCGCCTACACCCACGGGGAGATGTGCGACGACGGCGGCGAGTGCGGCCTGACCATCGCCACCAAGGGCGCGCGGGCCAACCTCCGCATCCCGCGCCGCGAGCGGGTCACCACCCACAACATGACCGGCGTGGACATCGGCCTGGGCTTCCTCAAGCCGAAGGACCCGCTCCTGGCGAACACCACGGCGCTGGCGCTCCCCTACCAGACGGCGCGCCCGGATCTGGCTGGCGCCCCCTTCGCGCTGCCCCGCGAGGCGCTGGACCCCACCTACGCCGTCCCGGCGACGGTGGATACGCGCCGCGTGGATCAGCTCAAGCAGGCGACCACCGTGTCGCTGGCGGGGACGCCCTCGCGGATCGATCGCTCCAGCCCGGCGGGGTGTGAGGCCACCGGCACCTGCTGCGACGAGGAGGGCGTCTGCACCCTGCCGGTCAAGGCGTGGGCGATGAACATCAACGGCGGCCACAACATCGCCGCCGGCTTCTCCCAGGAGCGCCAGATCTGGCTTGAGGTCACCGTGCAGGACATGGGGCGTTTGGACAGCACCGGCCAGGGGCGGCTGGTGGACTGCGAGCTGGTCCCCGAGATCAGCGAGCTCTACCAGCGCGAGGTCGCAGGCCCGGACGGCTACCCCGTCCGGACCCCGCGCTCCCACACCGTGGACTCGGCCAACGACCTCTTCAACCGCCTGGCGGGCGTCGAGCCCGGCACCGGCGAGCTGAAGCACGAGCTGATCTGCCGCGGCCTCTCCGGCCACCTCATCGACAAGCCCCACGACGAGACCCACGAGGCCGTCGCAGACGGCCTCCTGGACGACGAGGACATCCTCCTGCACCGCATCGGCAACACGCTGCCGGAGTTTGAGGACGGCCGGGAGGCGATCTCCTGGCACGTCCTGGATCTGGGCTTCCCCCTCCAGGGCGACCCGGCGGACCCGCTGCTGGGGAACCCCAGCTCCCAGGTCGAGCCTGCCCGGGTGACCCGACCCGATCAGTTCCACGTCCTCGGCCAGGACGCCTTCGCCTGCGAGCTGGGGGCGACGAAGCTGAACCCCGCGCTGGGCTCGATGCCGGTGGTCCTCCGGGACGGCACCACCGCGCCCCTCAGCGAGCTGGGCGACCTCAAGTACGGCGTGGTCGCCACCCCCGACGAGCGCCTGGAGCTGCTCTACCCCTTCCCCGAGTACGAGGATCTCAGCCCCCACCGCAACAGCGACGGCTCCTGGTTCCACGGCGACCGCCTGGGCCTGGCCTACCTGACCAACATCTTCTACCGCGTCTGCGGCTGCGAGCGCGGCCAGTGCGTCGGTCCCCAGCAGCTCACCATGGGCGGGAAGACCTACGAGGCGCAGGTCCCCTGGCTCACCACCTACCCGACGCTCCCCCACACGGCGACGATCAACTACAACGATCCTGATCACGATAAGTATCATCTTCCGGTAGAAAACAAGTACTATTCCGATGTTCTCCAGGCGCTCGGCATGCCTGGCGGCTCGCCCTACGCCGAGGCGTTCACCTTCGTGCCCCTGAACGCCAACCACATGCCCAACAACCGCTCGCTGAAGATGTACCAGCCGCAGCGGCACTACTGGGACATCCGCGTCGGCCCCGAGGTCGTCGGCCCCATCCGCGTCTCCGTGAAGATGTGGTACCGCCACTTCCCGCCGGAGTTCCTCCGCATCATGGCCCGCTCTATGGAGGCGATGTACAAGCGCGCCGAGCTGGAGGGCAACGCCGCCGCCTGGTTCCCCAACGGCCCCCTGGTCGTCGAGGGCGAGATGGCCGAGCGCTTCCCGCTGGCCCCCGACATCGATCACGTCCGCCGCGTCCTCCTCGATGAGGCGGTGACCTTCGTGGATGTCGGCCCGGCCCGGCAGGCCCCGGCCAGCCCCACCTTCGCGGAGCACATCAAGCCGATCCTCCAGAACCACTGCCTCCCCTGCCACTCGGACGTGCTCCAGCAGGGCAACCTCATCCTCGCCTACGACGCCTACAACGCCTGGGACTACCCCCCGGGCAAGGACACCAACCCCGCCCGCGACCCCCGCGCCAACCTGGTCAACGTCCAGTCCGGCTGGGCCAACGGGCGGACGCTGGTCGTCCCGGGCAACCCGGACGCCTCCCTCCTCATGGACCTCCTCACCCGCTCGGATGAGGAGCTTCAGGCCCAGGGCGTCTTCTCCCGGCGCATGCCCCTCAAGTTCGACCGGCTCTCCCAGCTGGAGCTGGACACTGTACGCAACTGGATCGCCGCTGGCGCTCCCTGACCCTCCCCAGGCTCCCATGACCGACCCCGCCGCGCTCGATGACGTCGCCCTCCTCCACCAGGCTGAGGAGGCCTGGCGCAGCGCGGAGGGCGTCGGGCTCGCCGCCGCCCTCCAGGCCCTCGGCCTGGGGGCGGACCCGGCGGCGGCGGCGCAGCTCGTCGCCGCCCTCGCCAAGGCCAACGGCCGCCGCCAGGACCACCGCGTCGAGCCCCGCGACCTCATCGCTGCGCTGGTCGCCGCCCGCCTGGAGCGCGCCCCCAGCGTCCGCGTCCCCGATCCCCAGGGCACCCGCTGGCTGCGCCGCGACGCCCGCCAGACCTGGTACGCCATCCAGCGCCACGAAGGCGCCGTCCAGCTCACCCTGGGCACCGAGGCCATCTCCTCCTGGAGCCGCCCCCGCGACCCCCAGGCCCTCCTCGACCTCACCCTCCCCGACGTCGCCCCCCGCGACCCCGACACCGCCCCCGCGCCCTCCACCCCCGCCCCGGTCGAGGACGCGGACGCCGACGCCCTCCCCCTCGACCTCTACACCCGCCTCGACGGCGCCCTCTTCGAGCGGCGAGGCGACTACGCGCTCAAGGCCGCGGCGGCTGCGCTGAACGAGAACCTCGACCACCCGGCCTACCCCCGCGCCCTGGCCCTCGTCGAGAGCTACATGGCCTGCTGGGACGACGCCGAGCGCGCCTCCACCCTCCACCTGGCCGGGGATCGCCAGCTCCTCGCCTCCCCCTGCGGCCACCTCCTCCGCCAGCTCCACGCCTCCCCCGACGAGCTGCGCGCCCTCACCCAGGATCACCCCGAGACCCTCCCCCACCTCGCCACCATCACCCGCCTCCACCTCCGCAACCCCCCCGACCTCGCCGCCGACCGGGACCTCCTCGCCCCCTTCGCCAGCCTCCAGCACCTCCACATCGACTACTTCAGCGGGTCCCCCAAGGGCGCCGCCTGGTTCGCTGAGGCGCTCCTCCCCACCTCCCTCCAGAGCCTGGAGCTGGCCGCCCCGCCCGCCGACGCCTTCGAGGCCTTCGCCGCGCGCCTCCACCCCCTCCCCCTCCTGCGCGATCTCCACACCGTCGCCACCACCGACCCCCTCCCCGGGCACCGCCTCCCCCCCCCCCTCCGCCTCACCCTCCGCGTGCGCTTCGAACCCGAGCTCATCCGCGTCATCGATCAGGGCCTCCAGGGCGCGCCCCTCCACGGCGTCGAGCTGATCACCTCCGAGCACCGCGCCGAGGCCCTCCTCCGCGCCGCCGCCGCCGCCGAGTTCGCCCCCACCCTCCGCGCCCTCCACGCCGATCTCCCCCCCGGCGCCCCCGCCTACCTCACCCCGCCCACCCCCTGGCGGCTCCAGCGCCTCTCCCTCGTCGTCTTCGGCAGCACCCACCGACGCACCTACGGCCGCAAGCCCGAGCAGATCGCCTTCTCCCCCGAGGACCTCCGCCTCCTCACACACCACCTCCACCCCGCCGATCTCCAGACCCTCCGCCTCTCCGGCACCCTCAACAGCCCCCACGCCGCGCTCCTCGCCGCCGCCCTCCGCGGCGCTCCGCTCACCCACATCTCCCTACATACATCCCAGCTCGGCAACGACGGCCTCCGCGCCTTCGCCCAGGCCGGCCTCCTCGCCTCCCTCACCACCCTCTCCCTCACCGAGGCCAAGCTCCAGGCCGATGGGCTCCTCGCCCTCCTCCAGCCCTCGCCGCCCCCCGACCTCCTCCACCTGATCCTCAACGAGAACTCCATCTCCCAGCGCGTCGCAGAGGCCCTGGCCGCCTGGCCGGGCCTCGCTCGCCTCCGCACCCTCTCCCTCCAGGACGCCCGCATCACCCCGCGCGCCAAAGAGACCCTCCTCGCCTCGCCTCACCTCCGGCGCGGCTGCCTGATCGCCTGAGCCATCACGCCGCGCCGCCGAGAATTTTTCAGGCGCAGGCGTCACAACCTGCTCCCCCAGGGCTCCACCCCTGCGAGACGGCGCTGACGCCGCCGCCAGACCCACGCTTCCAAGGAGCCCCCGATGCGCACCCAGATCCTCCGCAGCCCCCTCGTCCTCGTCCTCGCCTCGCTCCTCCTCATCGCGGCGCTCCCCGCGTGCGGAGACACCAGCGGCGAGGACGCGCCGCCTGCGAACAACGCGACGCCTGGTGAGGACACGCCCCCTGCGAACAACACGACGCCTGAGCTGACCGCAGGGCAGCAGCGCTTCGGGGAGAGCTTCCCCGGCGACCTCCTCGACAACGTGCCCGCGCGGGAGAACCCCTCGCAGGCCCCGGCGGCGGACATCCAGCAGGCGACCCGCGACCAGCACCTCTTCGCGCGCGACCTCTTCGCGATCTCAGCGGAGCAGCACCCCGGGGAGAACGCCTTCTTCTCACCCTTCAGCGTCAGTGCGGCGTTCGCCATGGCGCTCCCCGCGGCAAACAACCCCGACGCCATCCGGCGTAACCTCCGCTTCTCACTCCCCGATGGCCAGCTCCACCCCGCGAACAACGGCCTCCAGCTGGAGATCCTGAAGCACTCCGGCGCCCGGCTCAACAGGGAGGGCGAGCCGGTCGTCTTCAACCTCGCCAACGGCGTCTGGCTGGACTCGACAGGGCTGACCGACGAAGAGAAGGCCGCGCGGATCGAGGCCGGGGACACCTCCGGGATCTTCGGGCGCTACTACGACGCCCCCATCGCGCTCCTCGACATGCAGGCTGACCCCGTGGAGGCCGAGCGGCTCCTCAACGCCTGGGTGTCCGACCGCACCAACGGCCTGATCCCCGAGCTGCTCCAGGGCAACATCAATCAAGACACCTTCTTCGTCTCCATCAACGCCCTCTACTTCAAGGCTGCCTGGTCTGAGCCCTTCTCAGAGCGCCTCACCGCGCCCGACACCTTCACCCTCGAAGATGGCACCGCCGTCCAGACGCCCACCTTCCACGCCCCCAACCGCCCCATGCAGACCTACCAGCGCGACGGCTTGGAGGCTGTCGCGATCTCCTACACCAGCCCCGGCCTGGAGATGGTCCTCCTCATGCCCCCCGCCGGGGAGCTGGACGCCCTGGTGGACGCCCTCACCCCCGAGCTGCTGGAGGAGGTCGCCGCAGGTTTGAGCCACGAGCAGCTCATCTTCGCCATGCCCCGCTTCGAGGTCGAGGCCATGCTGGATCTCACGGAGCTGCTGGAGGACCCCTACTCCTCGGCCAACCACCATGCCGTCATCCGCATCGACGAGAAGGGCACCGAGGCCGCCGCAGCGACGGTGGTGGAGATCGGCGACAACAACGCG
The DNA here is from genome assembly GCA_963169075.1 of Myxococcota bacterium. Classification (GTDB taxonomy): domain Bacteria; phylum Myxococcota_A; class Bradymonadia; order Bradymonadales; genus CAUJGC01. The sequence continues at coordinate 1,312 of CAUJGC010000083.1, read as the reverse complement.
CCGGAGCCGATCGAGCCTGAGCGTGAGCTGAAGATCGACCGCCCCTTCCTCTTCCTCATCTGGGACCGCCCCAGCCGCACCGTCGCCTTCATGGGCAAGGTCGTCGATCCGCGGTGAGGCGAGGGCTACGCCCCGGCGGCGTGGTCATCGGCGTCCGCCAGATCGCGCGCGGCGGCCTCCTTGATGCCCTCCTCGATGGGGACGAACCCGAGGAGGACGCCGCCGAGGATGAAGAAGCCCATGACGAGCAGCATGGCGGGGCGGCGTCCGACGAGATCGGAGACAGGGCCGAAGGCCATGCCGAGGATGATGGCGAGGCGGGCGAACATCCCCCAGAACCCGAACATCTGCGCGGCGCGGCTGGCGGGGGAGAGGAGCCCGACCACCGTGCGGCTGGAGCTTTGGATCGAGCCGAGGCCCGCCCCGGCGATCAGCGCGATGACGAAGAAGACCCGCGAGGGCGCCGCGCCGGTCCACTCCGAGATGTTCGGCAGCATGTAGATCGCCAGGATGCCCAGGATCCACCAGCCGATCGTCGCCAGCACCGTGCGCCGCGCGCCCAGCTTGCCCTCCAGGAAGCCGAAGGCCAGCGCGCCGAGGGCGGCGCTGATCTGGAGGATCAAGAAGACGATGATCAGGTCGCCGGGGGTGAGCTTCAGCTCCTCGGTGGCGTAGATGCCGACGAACTTGATGACGACCTCCAGCCCGGCCATGTAGACCATGAAGGCGATCAGGAAGCGGAAGAGCACCTTGTAGCTCCGCGCCAGCTCCCAGGAGGCGCGGACCTCCGCGAAGCCCGCCTTCATGAGCTTGCCGAAGCTGGCGTTCTCGTAGCCAGGCACCGGGCGGCTGCGCTCGCGCACCAGCGCGAAGGTCGGGAGGGCGGCGACCGCGAAGAAGGCCCCGATCACCACCATCGCCCGCTGGTTCTCGCTCAAGTAGGCCGCGTAGGCCTCCACCGGGTCCGAGCCGATGGTGAACATGACCAGGCCGAGGCTGAGGAGCCCGCCCAGGTAGCCCAGCCCCCACCCCAGCCCCGAGATCGTCCCCATGTTCTCCTTGGTGGCGAGATCCGGCAGGAAGCTGCCGCAGAAGCTCTCCCCCAGCATGAAGGCCGCGTTGCTGATCGTGAGCAGCCCGATGGCCAGGGCGATGTCCCCCGGCCCGACGAAGTAGAGCCCCAGCGTCGCCGCCGCGCACACCAGCGTCGTATAGGCCAGGTAGCGCTTCTTGCGCCCGCTGTAGTCGCAGATCGCCCCCGCCAGCGGCGCCAGCAGCAGCGCCAGCACCGTCGAGGCCACGATGGCGATCG
>CAUJGC010000082.1 GCA_963169075.1 Myxococcota bacterium | reverse complement strand
ACCCCTACATCAAGCGCGCACTATCGGAGCCCTAACTTGTCGATTCGGTATAACCTCCTGTTCGCTTCGCTCTCAGGAGGAACGGGGCCGGTCCCCCCCGTGACGGGGGGACACCGACGGGTCGCTGGGGGGCGCTGGGGGGGCGCTGGGGGGGAGGGGTGGCGAGCGAACGCAGCGAGGGAGGTCGGTGCCCCCCCGTCACGGGGGGGGCCGGTCCCGTTCCTCCGGCGAGCACAGCGAGCCGGAGGTTACGGGGCCGGGGGGGTTGCCGTCACGGGGGGGACCGGCCCCGTTCCTCCTGTGAAGCGCAGCGGAGCAGGACGTTACGGGGCCGGGGGGGTCAGCGGAGGTCGGGATGAGCGTCAAGCGGCTCCTGGTGGTGGGGCTGGACGGCCTGGAGCCGTCGCTGGTGGAGCGGTGGATCGGGGAGGGGCGGCTCCCTCATCTGGCGGCGCTGCGTGAGTCGGGGCGCTTCGGGCCGCTGGAGTCGACGCTGCCGTACGCGACATTTCCGGCGTGGACGAGCTTCTTGACCGGGGTGAACCCGGGTTCACATGGGATCTTCGACTTCGCGCGGCAGGTGCCGGGGCGCTATGAGGTGGAGTTCATCGGCGCGCGGGCGCGTCGTCGTCCGTCGCTGGCGCGGCTGGTGAGCGACGCAGGGCTGCGGGTGGCGAGCCTGGGGTTTCCGGGGACGTGGCCGCCGGAGCCGGTGTCGGGGGTGATGATCGCGGGGTTTGACGCGCCGGTGGCGGTGGGAGCCGACGCGAGCTTCATGTATCCAGCGGAGGTGGGGCGGGCGCTGGAGGCGCGGTGGGGGCGGTGGCCGTTCGCAGACTTCGCGGAGACGCGCTCGTGGGTGCCGGGGTGGCATCGGCGGGCAGCGCGGCGGCTGATGAGCGGGCTGCGGCGGCGGGGGCGGATCACGCGGGCGGTGCTGGGTCAGGAGGCGTGGGACGTCTTCATGGTCCACTTCGGGGAGTCGGACACGGCGGCGCACCACTTCTGGGCGTTCCACGACGCGGCGAGCCCGCGTCGTCCGGCAGGGATCGACGCGTCGCTGGGGGATGTGCTGGGGTCGATCTACGCAGCGCTGGACGCGGAGGTGGGGGCGCTGGTGCGGGCGATGGAGCCGGGGTGCCACGTCTTGATCGCGTCGGATCATGGCTTCGGGGGGTCGGGGGACAAGGCGCTCTACCTGAATCGGTGGCTGGCGTCGCAGGGGTGGCTTGGGTTTGAGGCGTCGCCGGGGCTGGGTCAGCGTGCGTTCGGGCTGGGGGTGCGGGCGGGGCTGGCGCTGGCGCCGGGGCGGGTGCAGGAGCGGCTCTGGCGGCTGGCGGGGCCGTGGGCGGGGCGGGCGGAGGCGCGGCGTCGCTACGCGGGGATCGACTGGGCTCAAACGGCGGTCTACAGCGACGAGCTGAGCTACAACCCCACGCTGCGCTTGAACGTCCGGGGGCGCGACCCCCAGGGGATCGTCCCGCCCGAGGACGTGGACGGGTGGTGCGCGCGGGTCACCGACGCGCTGCGGGCGCTGCGCGACCCCTGGACCGGTCAGCCGGTGGTGGCGGAGGTCTGGCGGCGGGAGGCGCTCTACCAAGGCGAGGCGGTGCCGGAGAGCCCGGAGCTGGTGCTCGACCTTGCGCTGGACGGCGAATACACCTACAACCTCTTGACCTCGGGGGGGCCGGGGCCGATCTGGCGCCGCCTGGAGCCCGGCGAGCTGCTCGGGGCGAAGGGCGCGGGCATGAACGGCACCCATCGGCGGGAGGGCTTCTGGCTCGTCGCCGGGCCGCGGGTGATCCCCCGGCGGCGCCGGGCGCGGATGGTGGACATGGCGCCTACCGCGCTGGCGGCGCTGGACCTGGCGCCCGCGCCCTGGATGGAGGGCGTCTCCCACCTGGCCACCGCCGAGGCGCCGCGGCCGATCCAGACCGCAGCAGGGGCGATCCAGGCGGACGCTCCGGCCTACACCGCGGCGCAGCAGGCCATCGTGGAGGACCGCCTCCGCCGCCTGGGCTACCTCTGAATGAACGGGTGTCATGACCGTCGAGCCCCTCGCTGAAGCCTCTCCTCTCCACGACGCGCCGCGCATGAGCGTCGGCCCCGGGCCGTCGCCTCAGGCGCCCTGGCTCTCGGTCGTGCTCCCGGCCCACAACGAGGCCCCCCACATCGCCCGGGTGGCGATGAGCTTCCTCCGCGCCGTCGAGCGCAGCGGCCACCCGGTCGAGGTGGTGGTGGTGGATGATGGCAGCAGCGACGGCACCGCCGAGGCGCTGCGCCGGGGCGCCGCCGATCCCCGGGTGCGCCTGGTGCGGCGGGAGCGGTGCGGCGGCTACGGCCGCGCCCTCATCACCGGCTTCGAGGCCGCCCGCGGCGAGTGGATCTTCTTCACCGACGCCGACGGCCAGTTCCGGCCCGACGAGGCGCTGGGCTTCCTGGTGGACGCGGAGCTGCACGGCGCGGATCTGGTGCTTGGGTATCGAGACGGGCGCGCGGACCCTCTGGGGCGGCGCCTCCTGGGGCGGGCCTGGACGGGGCTGGTGGGGAGCCTGCTCCAGATCGACGCGCGGGACGTGAACTGCGCCTACAAGCTCTTCCGACGCCAGGACGTGCTGGCGATGGGGCTCTGCTCGGAGGGGGCGATGATCAACGCGGAGCTGCTCCACCAGGCGCGGCGCCGCGGCCTCCTGGCGTTGCAGCGCCCCGTGCACCACTACCCGCGCCAGAGCGGCCAGCAGAGCGGCGCGCGGCCCGACGTGATGGCGCGGGCGCTGCTGGAGCTGGTGCGCTACCGCCTGGGGGCGTGGCGCAGCCCCCGGAGGGGTTGAGCGTGGCCCCGCGCCGCGTCCTGATGCTGGCCGCCTGCCCCTACCCCACCGCCGGGGGGACGCAGGCCTTGATCCGTCAAGTCGCGGCGGCGCTGGCGAGCAGCGGCGTCGAGGTCCACCTCCTGACCTACGCCTTCGGCCAGGGCGACGCCGCGGCCTTCGACCGCGGCGAGCCCTACACGATCCACCGCGCGCCGGGCGTGCCCGGCCACCGCGCGCTCCGCGCGGGTCCGTCCTGGGGGCGCCCCGCCGCAGACGCGCTGCTGGCCGGGGCGGCGCTGCGGCTGGCGCGGCGCCTCCGGGTGGACCTCCTCCACGCCCACAACTACGAGGCGGCGCTGGCGGCGGCGCTGGTGGCGCCGCTGGCGCGGGTGCCGTGGGTCTACCACGCCCACAACCTCATGGCGGAGGAGCTGGAGACGTACTGCGCGCCCAAGAGCCGCCTCCGCCCCCCAGCCCGCCTCTTCGGGAGGCTCCTGGATCACACGATCCCACGCCGGGCGCCGCTGGCGCTGGCGATCAACCCCTGGACAGCCCAGGCCCTGACCCGCTGCGGGGTCCAGCGGGTCCGCGTCCTCCCGCCCGCCATCGACCCACCCCCGCGCGATCCGTCGCCGCAGCCGCTCCCGCCCGCCGACGTCCTCTACACCGGCAACCTCGACGGCTACCAGGGCATCCCGCTCCTGATGCGGGCCTGGCAGCGGGTGGCGGCCCGCCGCCCGTCCACCCGCTTCGCCCTGGTCACCCCCGAGCCCCCCGGCCGCGCCCAGGCGGCCCACCAGGCCGCAGGGCGCGCCGCCCGCACCCACCTGGTCCCCGAGGCCGACCTCCGCGCCGTCGCCCCCTGGCTCCGCCACGCCGCCGTCGCCGCGCTCCCGCGCCAGGTCCCCTCCGGCTTCCCCATCAAGCTCCTCAACTACCTCCACGCGGGCCTCCCCACCGTGGCCTGCGCCAGCGGCGCCCAGGGCCTCACCGATGCCGACGGCGTCCGCCCCGTCCCCGACGCCGACCCCGACGCCTTCGCTGACGCCCTCATCACCCTCCTTGACGACCCGGCCCAGCGGCGCGATCTCGCCTGCGCCGCGGCCCACGCCGCCGCACGCTTCAGCCCCCAGGCGGCCACCCAGGCCCTCCTTGACGCCTACGACGACCTCCTCACCCACCCCGGGAGCCCATGATGCGACACGATCCCCGACCCCCCCGGCGCCGTAACCTCCTGCTCGCTTTGCTCGCAGGAGGAACGGCGCCGGCCCCCCCCGTGACGGGGGGGCACCGCCGCTGGGACAAGGCGGGCGGCGAGCGAGCGACAGCGACCGACAGCGAGCGAGCGACAGTGACCGCTGGCGAGCGAGCGACAGTGACCGGTGGCGAGCGAGCGAGAGCG
>CAUJGC010000081.1 GCA_963169075.1 Myxococcota bacterium | reverse complement strand
GCCCCCGGGGGGGTCAGCGCTGCGCCCACGGCACAAACCCCACGAGGAGCCTGCGGAGGTGCTCGCGGGTGGCGTCATCGGTGAGGCGGCCCTCGGCGTCGAAGAGCTTGTGGGCGCCGCCGACGAGAAGCTCCGGGGTGGGGTAGACCTCCGCGAGCATCCCGAGGAGGATGTTCTTGAGGTGGGCCTGGGCGCGGGCGGTGCCGACGACGCTCGCGGCGGCGCCGATCACCGCCACAGGCTTGCGGGCGAAGACGGACTTGTAGGCCGGGCGGGACGCCCAGTCGAGGGCGTTCTTGAGCACGCCGGGGACGCTGTAGTTGTACTCGGGGGTGGCGATGATCAGGCCATCCGCTTGCGCGATCTCCGCCTTGAGCGCCTCGACGGCGACGACCTCCCCAAGATCCGCGTTGTAGAGCGGGATGGCGGTGAGGTCTGCGATCTTGAGGGCGACGCCTTCGGGGGCCTCCTCCGCGAGGGCGCGGAGGAGCGCGGTGTTGAGCGAGCCAGCCCGGAGGCTGCCGGAGAGGCCGAGGAGGTTCATCAAGGGGCTCCTTTGGAGGGATGAGGCGGCGCCGCGTGCTGGCGGCGCCGCGCAGGATGACACAGGGGCTCAGGCGAGGTCAAAGACGAGGACCTCGGCGTCCTCGACGCCTTCGAGGAGGACGGCCTCCTCGTCGCTGAGGGCGGCGCCGTCGCCCGCCTGGAGGGTGGCGCCGCGGAGGCGGACCTGGCCGCGGGCGACCTGGACCCAGGCGTGGCGTCCGGGCTGGAGCGGCAGGCGCGCAGACTCGCCGGGGGCCAGGAGGGCGCCGTAGAGGGCGGCGTCCTGACGGATGGAGAGCGAGCCGTCGCGGCCGTCCGGCGAGACGAGGAGGCGGAGGCGACCCTGGCGCTCCTCCGCCGGGAAGGCGCGCTGATCCCAGCCGGGGGGCGTGCCGCGCTCCTGGGGGATGATCCAGATCTGGAGGAAGTGGACGGGCTCCTTCTCGGAGGCGTTGAACTCGCTGTGGGTGACGCCGCGGCCCGCGCTCATGAGCTGCACGTCGCCGGGGCGGATCACCGAGCCGTTGCCCATGGAGTCGCGGTGCTGGAGCCCGCCCGCCAGGACGTAGGAGATGATCTCCATGTTCTGGTGGGGATGGGCGCCGAAGCCCGCGCCGGGGGTGACGCGATCCTCGTTGATGACGCGCAGCGCGCGGAAGCCCATGTGGGCCGGATCGTAGTAGCTGGCGAAGGAGAAGGTGTGGTGGGAGTCCAGCCAGCCGTGGTTGGCGTGGCCGCGCTCCTGCGCTTTGCGGATGACCTGCATGATGACCTCCGGGTGGGGCGCCGCCCTGGCGCCGTCCATCCCGAGGATAGCCACTGCACCTTTGCAAGCAAGTGAACCACCCGGCAAGCTATCGTTGCACTTCTGCAAACACGACACACGAGGCGCCTTGTCTTCGCGGCGCAGAGGAGGCATCTTGAGGGGGTGCCTGGGGCGGGCGCTGCCGCCTCGACATGCAACCTCAGCCGGTGAGCGACCATGCAAGAGTTCAAGCGCGGGATCGTGGTGACGATGGGGGCGCTGGCCCTGCTGACAGCGGCGGCGTGCGCGCCGGCGCAGCAGCACCGGAAGGACAACCTCCAGGCCTCGGGGGGCTCGCTGGCCCTGGCGACGCGCCTGGGGACGGAGCTTCAGGGGACGCGGGAGCGTCTGAGCGAGGACACGAAGAAGGCGCAGGAGTCCTACGGCGCCTTCGCGGGCTACCCGGCGGCTCTGGGGAGCGTGGGCGACTGGGCGACGGTGCGGGAGATCTACGTCGCCGCCGACGAGGCCGGGCGCACCGAGGGGACCGTCAAGCGGCTGGAGGCGGCGCGCGGGAGCGAGCGCCTGCTCAACACCCACCTGGACACGCTGGTGAACAACACGGCCTCGGCGGTGAACGGCGCGCTGAAGAAGGAGGGCGTCGGGGACGTGCAGGTGTGGGGCTCGGTGCGCTACGGGCTGACCCAGGGGCTCCGCAAGGCCCTGCTGGACGAGGTGCGCAGCGCCAATGACGCCCACGTCCTCCTGATGGATCGCGGCGAAGCCATCGGAAAGAAGCCGACGGCGACGCTGGAGGAGCAGATCGACACGATCACCTTCACCAGCTACTTCGTCTTCGTCGAGATCGAGGACGCCCGCGAGGCGATGGCGCGCTACGTCGAAGACGCCGACGACGCCCAGTCCACCCTGGACGACGCCATCGCCCGCCACGAGGCCGTCGCCAACGACGAGCAGGCCGACAAGGGCGCCCGCAAGGCGGCCGCAGGCCGCGTCGAGCAGCTCAAGGCCGCCCGCGCCCCCATCCAGACCGAGGCCGAGCAGGCCCGCAAGCGCCTGGAGACGCTGGAGGAGGAGATCAAGCAGCTCCAGAGCGACTACCAGAAGGCGCTCTATCAGCTGATCGAAGCCGTGAAGGTCGAGGAAGAGAAGGCCGCCGGGTCAGGCCGCTGAGGATCAGCCGCCGCGCTCGGCCCAGGCCCCTGCCGGGTCGAGGCCGAGCGCCTGGAGGCCCGGAAAGATCTCCTGCTCCAGCGTGTGATAGAAGATCATCGCGTACTGGCGGTGGGTGAGCACCCCGAGGTTGGGGCGCGCCGGGTCCCCCGGCTCGATGAGGATCGAGGGGTCGTCCAGCAGGTCGGGGAGGCGCACGCCGATGCAGGTGGACGCCTCGAAGCCCGCCAGGTGGCGGCTGAGCTGCTGGTGGAGCCAGGGCAGGTGGGCGGGGTCCAGGCGCGGCATCAGCACGCCCAGCGCCTCCCAGCCGAAGCGGGCGTGCAGGTGCTCATCCCGCAGGATCTGCTCCGCGACGGCGACGGCGACGGGCTCGGTCGCCACCGTGGCGATGGCCTGGAGCATCGGCACCGAGAGCGTCTCCCCCAAACAGCACGCCGTCAGGATCGCGTCGATGGCCCAGCGCAGCGCGAGCTGCTCCTCGCCGCTCTCGCGGCGCAGCGGCGGCGCGTCGGGCCAGGGCGTGTGGGGGATCGGCCAGCGCAGGAGGTGGTCGTCTTCGCCGGGCTCCAGGGCCTCGGGGAAGAGGGTGAGCGCCATCTGGGCGCAGATCTCGGCGTGGCGCACCTCGTCGGTGATCAGGCGCGCCGCCGCGCCCAGGAGGTGCAGCGGGGCGCGCAGCTCCGCCAGCGTGTGCGCCACCGCCGCGAACTGGTGGATGGAGCCGTGCTCGGCCCGCGCGCGCCCCGCCCACTGCACGGCGGCCTCGCGGCGCAGCGCGGGCGGGTAGCTCGCGGGTGAGAAGGCGCCCCACTGCGGCCAGCGGTCCCGGTGGACCTGGCTGCGGTGCATCGCGCCGAGGGAGTCGGTGGTCTCCGCCACCATGCGATCAAGGCGAGGGGCGCTCTCAGACACGGCACACGCTCCGCAGCGGGTTCTACAGCTCGTTGGGCCCCGGGTTGACCGTCTTGCCGTCGTCCGGCGAAGGGGGCTCGGGGCGGGGGTTGAGCTTCGGGGGGGGCGTCTGGCCCTCCGGCTCGCCCTCGGTCTTCTCACCCTCCTCCCCGCCCTCATCGCCGGGCTCGCCGGGCTGGGGCGGCAGGACCGGGGCGACGTTGGTGATGGGGTGCGGGGCGGGGCGGTCTTCGGAGAGGAGCGGCCCGGAGCGCTCCTCGGGGAGGAGCTGGTCGGTGCGCTCCTCGGACTCGGGGGTGCCGACCGGCTGCTCGTCGTCGCGGACCTCGCCGCCGCTGCACGCGGCGGCGCCGCTCAGGAGGAGGGCGCTGGTGACGGAGAAGGTGAGCGTGCGCCTGAGGTGACGAGCAGACATGGACAGCTCCTGATGTGGGGCGCCGGAGCGCGCAGGTTGACCCCTGGGGCCTCGCGCATCCAACGCAGCCTCCGGGTTCAGGCTTACACCATCCCGCGCGCCAGGCAAAGGCTGGCGCGGCGCTAGGGGGCGATCTGGCGGGGGGTCTGGCCTGCGATGGCGGGCAGCTCCGCCCGGAGGCGCTCCGTGATGAAGTCCACGAAGGCCCGGACGCGGGCGGTCGCCCGCAGGTCCGGGTGGATGAGCACCCAGAGCGAGCCCGCGTCGATCGGCGCGCAGCGGCGCCGGAGGTGAGGCGAGGCGTCGCCCGAGAAGGCCGGGAGCATGCCCTGGAGCCCCCCGGCGTCGAGGAGCGCCCGCATGGCGGGGACGCTGTTGACGGTGAGGGCGACCTCCCGCTGGGCGGGGATGTGGGCGGCGAGGGCCTCTGCGACGGGGCGGGTGGTCATGGGCTCCCCGAACTCGGCCCAGGGGAGGGGGTGATCGGCAGGGAGCGCCGCGGGGCCGTAGACCGCCCAGGCCACCGCCCCCAGGCGCCGCCCCACAGCGCGCTCCGGCGCCTGGAGCACCGGGCGGATGGCGACGTCGGCTTCGAGGCGGTGGAGATCGAAGAGGCGCTCGTCCGCCAGCAGCTCGACGGTGATGGAGGGGAGGTGCTCGCGGAAGGCGGCGATGTGCGGCGCCAGGAGGGGGAGGAGCGCCACGGCGGTGGTGACCCGCACCGTGCCCGCAGGCCAGGCGTCCACCCCCGCGACGCCGCGCAGGAGGGCCAGCCAGGCCTCCTCCATCTGCTCCGCCTGGGCCAGCGCGGCCTCGCCGGCCAGGGTGAGGGTGTAGGCGCCGGCGCCCTCGCGCTCGAAGAGGCGCGCCTGGAGGTCGGCCTCCAGGGCGTTGAGCCGCCGGTAGACGGTGGAGTGGTTGACGCCCAGCGCGCGGGCCGCGTCGTTGAGCGAGCCCTGGCGGGCGATGGCGAGGAAGACGCGGAGGTCGTCCCAGCGGGCGTCTTGTGGCGTCATGAGCTCTTGTCTAGAGTGGGGTTGGGGCGTGGCGACGAGGCGAGCGAGCGGGAGGAGGCGCGATGCCACCCGACACACTGGCGTACCTGAGCGGCTTCCGCAACCACCTGGCGTCCGAGGCGCTGCCGGGCGCCCTGCCCGCCGCGCTGGCCGAGCCCCGCGCCCACAGCATGGGCCTGGTGCCCGAGCAGCTCCACGGGACCTCCCCGCGGGCCCCGCGTGGGGAGGCGCTGCACCTCTGGGTGTACCGGCTGCGCCCCTCCGTGGTCCACGCCCCCTGGAGCCGCGTGGCGGCGCCGCGCCTGACGGCGACGCCCCCCGAGGGCTCCCCCCCGGAGCAGCTCCGCTTCCGCCCCCTGGCGATGCCCACCGGGGTGGTGGACTTCGCGGAGGGCCTGACGACCTTCGCGGCGGCCGGCGGGCCGGGCGGCGGCGGCGCGGCGATCCACACCTACGCCATCAACGCCTCGATGCAGACGCGCTCGCTGGCGAACCTCGACGGGCACCTGCTCTTCTTGCCGGAGGCCGGGCCGCTGCTCCTCCAGACCGAGGCGGGGCGCCTCCGGGTGGGCCCCGGCGAGGTCGCGGTCATCCCCCAGGGGATGCGCTTCGCGGTGCATGTGGAGGGGCGCGGCGCCCGCGGCTTCGTGGCGGAGTCCATGGCGGGGCCCTTCGAGCTCTCCGAGCGCGGCCCCGCCGGGTTCAACGCCCTGGCCGACGCCCGCCACGTCCAGCTCCCGGTGGCGGCCTTCGAGGATCGCGGCGGGAGCTACACCCTGCTCGTCAAGTCCGGCGGTCATCTCTATGAGAGTCCTGCGGCCTACTCTCCCTTTGATATCGTCGCCTGGCAGGGGAATTATCTGCCTTTCAAGTACGACCTCCAGCGCTTCAGCCCGCTGGGGAGCCTGGGGGGTGAGCAGGCCGACCCGACGCTGCTCTCCGTGATGAGCGCGGCGCTCCCAGGCGCCCCCGGACGGAGCGCGCTGGAGCTGATCGTCTTCCCCGGACGCTGGGACGTCGCGGAGGAGGCGCTGCGCGGCCAGGGCTTCCGGCGGAGCGCAGGGGCCTCCTTCAGCGCCGTGCTGCTGGCGCCCGAGGAGCGCGCAGGCTCCCCGCGCGGGACGTTCACGTTCACCCCAGCCCATGTGACGCGCGGCCCCTCAGCCCGCCGCTACAACGCCAGCGTGGCCTTGAACGACCGCGACGCCTCCAAGCCGCGCCGCCTGCCCTCGCACACGCTCTGGGTGCAGGTGGACTCCGACCTGCCTCTCCAGGTGACCCCGTGGATGCTGGCCCACCCGCAGCGCGATCACGAGCTGCTCAAGACCCTCCAGGGCTACCGACCGGCGCAGGTGGGGCGGCAGGGCTCGAAGTAGCCTCCTGGCCTCGGAGCTCTTGAGCGCCCGACTGAGCCCTCACCAGGACGAGGGCATGTGTCGGTTCCTCTACTTCACCTCGATCTGGACCTCGTCCTCGGGGGCGTCGCCGCGTCCGACGCCGAGGGTGTGGGCGCCGGGCTGGAGCTGCCAGGTCACGACCCAGGGTGCGGCGGCGCGGCCGATGGGGGCGCCGTCGACGAAGAAGGTGAGGGTGACGCCCTCGGGGGCCTCGGCGCGCAAGGCGAGGCGCTGGTGGGCGGGGGGCTGGCTGAAGTCGAGGGCGAAGCGGTCGCCGGAGAGGGGGTGGGTGAGGCGCGGGGTGAGCCCGGGGAGGGCCGCGGCGAGGGCCTCGCGCTCGGCGTCGAGGGCGCGGAGGTCGTCGGGGGCGGGCGGGGGGCAGCGAGGGGAGAAGGCGTCGGGGGGGGGCTGGAGGCCCTCCTCCTGGGCCCAGGCGGCCCAGGCGGGTGGGACGCGGGTGAAGGCGCGGGGGGTGGCGCCGGGGCAGCCTGCGGGGGCGCGGAGGCCGTCGTCGGGGTGAACGGCGAGGAGGGCGTGCATCCAGCAGGTGTCGGGTCCGGCGGCGCGGTGGCCGCCGATGCCGGGGGCGCTGGAGGCGCCGCGTCGGTCGAGGGGGAGCAGCTCGCTGCGGGTGTGGGGGCAGCCGGGGTGGGCGGGGAGGCCGCTGAGGGCGCAGACCGTCTGGCGGTGCATCCCGCTGGGGATGCGGAAGCCGCGGACGTCGCCGGGGTTGGCCGCCTGGGGGTAGAGGGCCTGGAAGACGTGGCGGAGGATCGGGGCCGCTCCGGCGCCGCCTGCGACGCGGGTCATCGGGCGCCCGTCGAAGCTGCCGACCCAGACCCCCACGGCGTAGTCGGGGGAGACGCCCACCGCCCAGGAGTCGCGGAAGTTGGTGGAGGTGCCCGTCTTGGCGGACACGGGGAGCGGCATGTCCAGCGGGCCGTGCTGGCCGTAGCCGACGCTGCGCGCGGTGTCGTCGCCCAGGATGTCGAGGAGGGTGGCGACGACCTCGGGCGAGAAGATCGGGGGCAGGTCGCGGGGGGCTGCGGGCTGATCGAGGCGGAGGCGGGGCGCGAGGGGTCGCCCGCCCCGCGCCAGCGCGCCATAGGCCGCGGTCAGGTCCAGCAGGCGGACCTCGCCGTTGCCCAGCGCGATGCCCGGGCCGTAGTCCGCCGGGTCGCGCTGGAGGGTGGTGATGCCAGCGCGGTGGAGGACGTCCACCACGGCGGCGGGGCCGACCTCGACGGCGGCGGCGACCGCCGGGACGTTGAGGGAGGAGCCCAGGGCGTGGCGGAGGCTGACGGGGCCGTGGAAGCGTTGGTCATAGTTTTTAGGGATATAGACGCCCTCCTCCACCGTGAAGTGGCTGGGCAGGTCCGCGAACATGTCGGCGGCGGTGCCGCCGCGCTGGAGGTAGAGGCCGTAGACGAAGGGCTTGAGGGTGCTCCCTGGCTGGCGGAGGGCCAGGACGCCGTCGTTGGCGCCCTCGCGGGCGGCGTCGTCGTAGCCTCGGGAGCCGACCCAGGCGCGCACGTCCCCCGTGCGGACGTCCAGCACCACCACCGCGCCCTGCTGGGCGCCGCGGTCCTCGATGCGGCGGAGGTGGGCCTCGACGATGCCCTCCACGTCGCGCTGGAGGGCAGGGTCGAGGGTCGTGGGGATCGTGGCGGGGAGGGGCTGCGACGGGTCGAGCCCGCGCAGGACGTGCTCGGTGAAGTGCGGCGCGGCCAGGGGGGCGTCGGCGCGGCGCAGGAGGAGGGGCTCCGCGACGGCGCGCTGGTGCTGATCGGCGGTGATGGCGCCGCGCTCCAGCATCAGGTCCAGGAGCCAGCGCTGGCGGCGCTGGGCCTTCTCCAGGCTGCGGTAGGGGTTGTAGGCGGAGGGGGACTGGGGGAGGCCCGCCAGGAAGGCGGCCTCGGCCAGCGAGAGGGAGGAGGCGGGCTTGCCGAAGTAGAGGCGCGCGGCGGCCTCGGCGCCGAAGCGCTGGTTCCCGTAGGGGACGCGGTTGAGGTAGCTCTCCAGGATGGCGTCTTTGGAGCGGGCGCGCTCCAGGCGCAGCGCCCAGACCGCCTCCATGAGCTTGCGCCCCAGCGTCCGGGGCTGATCCCGGTAGAGGACCAGCTTGACCGTCTGCTGGGTGATGGTGGAGGCGCCGGTGAAGACCTCTCCCCGGCGGACGTTGTAGACCACCGAGCGCCCGATGGCGATGGGGTCGACCCCCGGGTGCTCCTCAAAGCGCTGGTCTTCGGCGTGGATCGTCGCCAGGCGGAGGTCGGGGTCGATCTCCTCCAGCTTGAGCCAGCGCGAGCGCCCCTCCAGGCCGTTGAGGACCTCGCGGAGCGGGCCGCCGCGCCGATCCGTCAGGGTGGTGGAGGTGAGCAGCTCCGGCGCCAGGGCCTCCTCCGGGAAGGGCACCGCGACGATCCAGCCCAGGAGCCCGAGGAGGAGGAGCGTCAGGGCGAGGAGGATATACCTCGATTTATACATAAATTTTATAAATTTATGCAGCAAATTCTTCATGTCGATATATCCTGCGGCGGAGGCGAGAGGCGAGGTCCGGAGGCGGGAGCCGCCTCCGGACCTGAGGGGGGGCGTTACTCGATGGTCAGGCTGGTGGCCTGGGAGCGCCCATAGACGCGAGGTGCGTACATCTCCTCAGCGCGTGCGGCGGGCGCGGCGAAGGTGCCTGGGGTGGTGGCCCGCGCCATGTAGGTGTGGTTGAAGACGCCGCTGTCGAGGACGTCCGCGAAGAGGAGGACGCGGTCGTCGCGCTGCTCGATGTGGTCGAAGGAGTAGCTGGGGTACCACCACCCGTCGTCCTCCTGGTCCTTGTTCTCCTGGTCCACCTCGGCGCCGAGCTGGCGCCCGGCGGTCTCGAAGGAGGTGTTGACGATCTCCAGGCCTGCGGGGAGGGGGTCTTCGACGGCGACGTAGCGGCGTGCGCTCGGCGCGACCAGGGTGAGGCGGACCTTGACCAGATCCCCGACCTGGACGCGCTGGACGGGCTTGCCCTTGTTGGGGCCGTCGGCGGCGATGTACTCGCGCATGAGGGTGAAGCCGTTGTCGAAGGGGGTGGCCTTGGGCTGGGCTTCGGCGTAGCGGAGGGTCATGGTGTAGTAGAGGGCGCCGCGCTCGCCCTCGCGGACCAGGGAGAGGACGTCCCCCTTGTGGGCGAGGAGGTCCTTCATGGGGATGTGGAGGGTGCGGGGGGTGAGGGAGCGCCCGGCGAAGCCCTCCTTGCCGATGGCCTCATCCCCGAGGCCGACGAGGGCCTTGAAGAGGGGCTCGTCGCGCTCGGTGCGGGCGAACCAGGCGCCGAGGGCCATGACGGCGAAGGCGTTCTCCTGGGTGTTGCCCCAGCGCCCGCCCTGGCGGTCTTCGAGGAGGCCGCGGGCGAAGCGGTCGGTGAGGGGGTCATCGGGGCGGACGCGGAGCATGGCGAGGAGGAGGATGGCGTTGGCGCGGACGTTGGAGTCCATGAGCATCCAGCTCCACTCCTCGAAGCCGCCCTCGACGCGGGCGGTGGCGCCGTTGTCCTGGACGCCGATGAGGGCTTCGTCGAGGAGCTTGCGGGAGAGGTCCGGCGAGGCGCCGGCTTCGACGAAGGCGAGGGCGAGGAGGGCGCGTCCGAAGTGGGGGAAGACGGCGCGCTGCTCGAAGAGCTCGGAGATCTGGGCGGGCTCCAGGCGTCCGGCCAAGGCGAGGACGTAGGCGGCCAGGGGGCGCACGACGTCCCAGGCGTCCTGGTACCAGTAGTGGGGCTCCTCGGCCTCGCCGTGGACGACGCGGACGAGGTATTCGAGGAGGTTGTTGAGGCGCTCGGGGTTGACCTGGAGGCCCTCGGTCTGGGAGGCGCGGACGAGGGCGAGGCCGCCGTAGGCGGAGCCCCAGGGGTTGGGCGCGTCATCGCCGGGCCAGTAGCCCAGGCCGCCCTCCCAGGTCTGCATGGTCCAGAGGCGCTCGACGCCGGCCTGGGCGAAGGTCTTGACGTCGCCGGTGGGGAGTCCGGGGAGCCCGGCGGTGTCGATCAGCTCGGTGAGGGCCACCAGGGGCAGGGTGCGCCCGGTGGTCTGCTCGGCGCAGCCGTAGGGGTAGTGGATGAGGTAGCCGAGTCCCGGCAGCAGCTCGCCCATGGCGGTGGAGGTCAGCTCGATGTCGAGGCCGCCGACGTCCGGGCGCACGCCGTCGGGGACGGCGATGCGACGGAAGACGCGGCTGGCGTCCTCACCTGCGCGGACCACGCCGCTCTCGGACCACTGGCGCGTCGTCGCGGGGAAGCGCACGGGCAGGGTCAGCGCCACCGCGTCCTCCTCGCCTGCCCCCAGGGCCTTGAGCTTGACGACGGCCTCGCCGGGGTTGAGGACGCGGGCGGGGAAGGTCACCCGCTGCGAGGCGCCCGGCGCCAGGTGGACCTGGAGGGTGTCCACGCCGGTGAGCTGGACGGGGCCCTCGACCTGGACCTTGACGGCGACCTCGATGGGCTGCTCCGAGACGTTCTGGACGACCGCGCGGAGGTCCATGACGTCCCCGGCGGAGAGGAAGCGCGGCAGCGCCGGGCGGACCATGAGGCTCTTGCGGACCTGGACGCGGGCCTCGGCGGAGCCGAAGCGGTTGCCCTCCGCGGCGCCGACGGCCATGAGGCGGAAGGCGGTGAGGTTGTCGGGGAGCTTGAAGCGGACCTGCGCGGCGCCGTCGGCGCCGATCTCCACCCGCGGCATGAACGCCGCCGTGGTCGCGAAGGCCGAGCGGTAGTTGGTGGCCTCGCCGCCGGAGCCGTCGCCGCCCTCGTCGCCCTTCTCGCCCTCCTCCTCGGTCTCGGTGCGGGCGACGATGCCCATTCGATTCTCTGAGGTTATCACCGCGAGAGGTTGATGCTTATAGAGCGCATCGACCGGGTTGGGGGTCTTGTAGCCGGTGAGGGAGAGGACGCCCTCATCGACCGCCATGAAGGCGACCTCGCCTGCGACCGGGCGGCCCTGGCCGTCCTTGAGGTGCAGCGTCGCCACGACCTCCTCGCCGGGGCGGTAGGTGGGCTGGGCGGGCTCGACGCTGACCTGGAGGCGCTGGGCGTCCTTGTTGACGTTCAGCTCGACGTAGCCGACGCGGTAGCTGGGCTTGCCCGGATCGACGACGCTGGGGTCGGCGTCCCTGGGCGCCTCGACGCGGCCCCGGAGGAGCACCACCGAGGCGTAGGCGTTGGGGAGCATGTCCTCGGTGATGGGGATCTCGACGGTGTCGGTGGCGCCGCGGACGGTGCGGGTCCACTGCTGGATGACGCCGCGCCGCTCGACGGTGATGAGGGCGCGCGCCTCGGTGAAGGGGGACTGGATCATGACGCGGGCGGTGTCGCCCAGGTTGTAGCTGGCCTTGTCCGCGACGAGCTGGACGCGCTCGTCGTCCTGCTGGCCCCACCAGTAGTCGCCGCCGCCCCAGGCGTAGACGCTGGAGTTGGTGAGGGCCTGGCGCTGCTGGCTGTCCTGGGCGCTGCCCTCCAGGATGTAGTATCCCGGCGAGGCGATGGAGAGGGCGCAGGGCTGAGGGGTGGCGGCTGCGGTGACCTTGCAGCGGCCCTTCTCCTCATCGACGGACTCGGTGACCCAGGTCATGCCGCCGCCTGCGGACTTCTTGCGCACCGAGCGCCACTCGCGGCGCTTGAGGACGACGTCCACGCGCTGGCCTGCGGCGGGGGTGCCGTCGGGGCGCACCGCGACGACCTCGACCTGGAAGGGCTCGCCGGTCTTGACGAGGTAGCCCGGGCGCTTGAGGCCGACGTAGACGTCCGCCGGGTGCAGGCGCACCTCGCCGCGGCCGCTGATGACCTGGTTGTTGAGGTCGGTGACGTCGGCCTCCAGGGTGACGACGTGGGCTTGACGCGGCGCGTCATCGCCCGTGGGGAGCGCCTGCTCCACGCCGAGCGCCCCCGTGGCGTCGAGGTGCCCCTCGCCGCTGCCGATCCAGCGCGTCTCGCGCTCGTAGTCGGACCACCAGTAGCGTCCCTCCCAGGAGCCGAAGTCGAAGCCGTCGTAGCCCGCCGGGCGGAAGTCCACCTCGTGGGAGGAGAGGCGCCACTCGACCCGGGCGCCGCTCATGGCGGCGCCGAAGAGGTAGCGGCCCTGGATCTGGCCCGCGAAGGTGTCCCCGGGGGAGACGTGCTGGGCCTCGGGCTCGACGACGACCTCGAAGTCGGGGGCGCGGTAGGCCTCGACGCGGAAGGAGCCAGTGGCCTCGCCCTGGAGGTTGGCGTCGCCTGCGGCGGGGCGGACGCTCACGCTGTAGGTGCCCAGGGGGGCGCGGGCCGGGAGGTCCACCTCCAGATCCAGCGAGCCCAGCGCCGAGAGCTGCACCTGGCGGGTCAGGATGACGCTGTCGCGGGAGTCGGTGACGGTGACGGTGGCGTCGCGCTGCGGGAGCAGCTCCAGCGAGCGCCCTCGATCCGCCCGCAGGTAGCCCTTGAGGTGGACGCGCTCGCCGGGGCGGAAGACGCCGCGCTCCGCGAAGACGAAGCCGCGGACCTCCGCAGGCGCCGCGTCCCAGGCGTACTCGTAGCCGAAGCGCCACGGCGCGAGCTGCATATCCCACGACTCCAGGTCGATGAAGGTGAGATCATCGCCCTTCTTCGCCAGGAGCACCCGCGGCTTGACCGCGCCGAAGGTGGAGAGGCCCGGGCCGCGCGCGATGCCGTCATCCCCGGTGGTGCCCTCCCAGAGGACCTTGCCGTCAGGGGCCTGCATGGCGACGCGGACGCCGGCCATCGGCTCGGTGGTGGAGAGGCGGGTGGTCCAGACGAGGATGGACTCGGGGCTGTACTTGGCGGTGAGGCCGATGTCGGTGACCTGGACCGCCGCCTGGGAGAAGCGGCGCTGGCTGTCGTGGAGGTTCTTGCCCTCCAGGGCGACGTAGGCGACGCCGTGGCCGCCGGAGCCCAGGACCTCGCGCAGGTCCACGCCGTAGGTGCGGGAGGCGTCCGGCTTGAGGTCCGCGCCGTAGGCGCGATCGACCATCGGCTTGAAGTTGTTGAGGATCTTGCTATCCCAGCGGTCGAAGTCCACGGCGAAGCGGGCGAGGTCGGCCTCCTCGACGCGGAGCATCTTGACCTGGGCGCCCTGGATGTTGCGGAGGGTCACGGGGAGCTTGAGGGGCTCGCCCGGGGCGCTGGGGGCCTCCATGAAGGCCATGCCGCGCTGCATCTGGATCAAGGGGCTGTAGTGGCCGACCTGGACGCTCTGGGTGAAGGGGCGCACCATGGCGTTCCCGAGGCGGTCCTTGCAGCGCGGGCTCACCGCGACGGTGTAGCGGGTGCCAGGCGTGGGGTTGACCGGGCGGAGCTGGAGGCGGGTGTCGTAGCCGTAGGCGTCGCGCAGCTCGACCTTGGGGGAGATGGTGACGCAGCGAGCGACGTCTTTGGGCTCGATGGGGTTGGAGAACTCCACCGTCCAGGTCGCCTCCGGGGGGCAGGTGCCCCAGCAGGTGACGCCCTTGACCTCGAAGGGTCCGTAGGTCTTGAACTCGTGGCTCCAGGGCTTGTCCAGGCCCAGGGGGCCCGCCGAGGAGACCAGGGTCTTGTCGAGGTCCAGCCGGTAGGTGACGCCCTGCTCAAAGGCGCCGCCGCGCGGCTTGATGAAGAAGGCCGAGCCGCCCTTGACGTCGTCGCCGCCCGCGTCCTTCTGCGTGGCGGTCAGCTCGACCTCCACGGGGATGTCGCTGCCGCCGTAGCGCTTCACCAGGCGCAGCCGCCCCGCGAGCTGGGCCTGCTCCACGGGGAGGTTGAAGTGGAGGAAGATGGCGTCGCTCGGCGCCAGGCGGGCGTTGTACCAGGACGGCGCGTAGCGGGCGACGTGGAGGCCCGGCGTCTGGAAGGTGTGCTCCGCGTCCGCGCCCAGGGTCTGCCCGCTCAGGCTCTTGAGGCTCCCCGGCACCTTGACGCGGAAGGTCGTCGCCAGCGGCATGGGCCCCGACGGCGAGAAGGTCAGCGTCCGCGGCCCGATCCACCGCCACGCGCCCTCCAGCGGCGGAGAGATGGACACCGGCGAGGCCGCGCCCAGCTCCTTGACGCCATCGACCTCGACCATGGGCTGGTTGAAGCTGAGGGTGATGCTCTGGACCTCCTGAATGGTGCCGCTGGGCTCCACCGAGGTGAGGGCCAACGCCTGCGGCTTCGCCTCCGTCGCCTGCTCCGTCACCGGGCCGAAGCCCTCGCCGGGGAAGGCCACCACCGCGTCGCCCTCGCGGGGCAGCTCGATGCGGAGTGACTCGGAGCAGGCTGGCGCCAGGAGCGCCAGCGCCAACACCAGCGACGCGCTCAAGGCGCGCCGCCGGTCGCGGCGAGGAGGTGGGAGGGGGCGAGGTGAGGCCATCAGGGTGCTCCTTGGGTCGGGTTGGATTGTTGTGACGCCAGGGCGTAAGGGTCCGCCTGCCCACCACTTGACCAAGAAACGTGCCAGAGCACAAGCGTCGCAGGCGCGCGGATCGGCGGCTGCGGCGCGCGCAGGGCGGTATGCGAATGCCATATACCCGTCCATGAATGAGAGATAATGAGCCCGTGAGGGCAACCCCCCCGGCTGCGTGAGCGCCAGGCAGAGCCGGGGGCCACGCAGCCGGTCCCCCCCCTGACGGCAACCCCCCCCGCGGCGGAAGCACCCGGCCAAGC
>CAUJGC010000080.1 GCA_963169075.1 Myxococcota bacterium | reverse complement strand
TGGGGCGGCCCGTCGGCGTCGGTGATGGTGTAGCGGGGTCGCTCGTCGCGTCGGGCCTGGATCAGCTCCTGGAGGCGGGTCTTGTGGTCGCCGGCCTCCTGCCAGGAGGCGGCGTCGTGGAGGACGCTGTCGAAGCGGGTGAGGACGACGCGGACGGCGGCGTCGATGCCGCCGTCGAGGAAGACGGCGGCGAGGACGGCCTCGAAGGCGTCTGCGAGGAGGGAGGGCTTGGTGCGCCCGCCGCTGCGCTCCTCGCCGCGACCGAGGAGGAGGTAGGCGCCGAGGTCGAGGGCCTCGGCCTGTGCGGCGAGGGCCTCTTCGCAGACGAGGCGGCTGCGGAGGTAGGAGAGCTGTCCCTCGGGGAGGGTGGGGTGTCGTGTGAAGAGGGCGTGGGAGATGATGAGGTCGAGGACGGCGTCTCCGAGGTATTCGAGGCGCTGGTTGTCTTGATCGGCCTCGCTCTCGTTGGCGAAGCTGCGGTGGGTGAGGGCGCGCAGGAGGAGGTCGGGGTTTCGGAAGCGGTAGTCGAGCCCGCTCTGGAGGCCTTCGACGTGTGCAGCGTGGTCGAAGGGCTCCAGCGAGGGCTCGGCGTCCGCAGGGGGGAGTGCCATGCAGGGTGCTCCGTTGTGGTGCGGCGTGTCAGCGCCGGGTGATCTCGATGGTGCCGCCGCCGAGGACCTCGTCGCCGCGGTAGAAGACGGCGGCCTGGCCGGGGGCGACGGCGCGCTGGGGCTCCTTGAACTCGACCTCGACGCTCTGGCCGTCCTCCAGGGGGGTGATGAGGGCGGGGACGGGTCGGGAGCGGTAGCGGAGCTGGACCTCGACCTCCAGGGGGCCGGGGGGGCGCTCGAAGCTGAGCCAGTTGCAGCGCTCGGCGCGGAGGGCGCGGATGTCGAGGTGCTGGAGGGGGCCGACGATCACGCGGGCGGCGCGGGGGTCCACGCCGAGGACGAAGAGGGGCTCGTGCCAGGCGACGCCGAGGCCGCGCCGCTGGCCGACGGTGAAGGCGTGTACGCCGTCGTGGTGGCCGACGACGGTGCCGTCCTCCAGCTCGATGGTGCCGGGTCGCGGCGCCTCATCGGCCAGCTTGCGCTTGACGAAGGCGCTGTAGTCCTCGCCGCTGACGAAGCAGATCTCCTGGCTCTCGGCCTTGGCGGCGGTGGGGAGGCCGTGCTGCTCGGCCAGGTCGCGGACCTCGGGCTTGGTGAGGTGGCCGAGGGGGAAGCGGATGGCGGGGAGGGCGTCGCGGGGGATGCCGAAGAGGAAGTAGCTCTGGTCTTTGCGGGTGTCGGCGCCGCGGAGGAGTCGCCAGCCCTCGGGGCCCTCCTCGACGCGGGCGTAGTGCCCGGTGGCGAGCCACCGGCCGCCGAGGGCGCGGGTGCGGGCGAGGAGCACCTCGAACTTGAGGTGGTTGTTGCAGGCGACGCAGGGGTTGGGGGTGCGTCCGCGCCGGTACTCGTCGAGGAAGTAGTCGATGACCCGCTCGCGGAAGGCGTCCACGTAGTTGGCGACGTAGAAGGGGATGTCGAGGCGTGTGGCGACGCTGCGGGCGTCGAAGAGATCGTCAGGGGAGCAGCAGGAGCGGTCGCTGCGGGGCGGGGCCTCGTAGAGCCGCATGGAGATGGCGACCAGCTCGTGGCCCTGGGCCTTGAGGAGCGCGGCGGTGACGGAGGAGTCGACGCCGCCGCTCATGGCGACGACGCCGCGGTCGAGGTGCTCGGGGGTGAGGAGGGGGTCGGCGGCGCTCATGAGGCGATCCTGCTGCGTGCCACGACCGCCGGGAGGCGGTCCAGCGTGGCGTCGATCTCGGCGTCGGTGGTGCGGGGGCCGAGGCTGAAGCGGACGGCGCCGCGGGCCTGCTCGGGGGGGACCCCCAGGGCGAGGACCACGTGGCTGGGCTCCAGCGATCCGGCGGAGCAGGCGGCGCCTGCGCTGACCGAGATACCTGCGAGGTCGAGGTTCATCAAGAGGGTTTCGCCGTCCACGCCGCCAAAGCGCACGCTGAGGGTGTTGGGGAGGCAGGCCGCGGGGTCGCCCTGGCGACAGGCGTCCAGGCCGGCGGCCTGGATGCCTGCCCAGAGGCGGTCGCGGCGTGCGGCGAGGTGCGGGGCGGCTGCGAGCGCCTCGGGGATCGCGACGCGTGCGGCGGCGCCGAGGCCGACGATGGCGGGGACGTTCTCGGTGCCGCCGCGCCGCCCGCGCTCCTGGTGGCCGCCCAGGAGGAGCGGCGCCAGCGTGAGGGCCGGGTCCGCGATCAAGGCGCCGACCCCCTTGGGTCCGCCGAGCTTGTGGCCGGAGAGGGAGAGGAGGTGGACGCCCAGGGCGCCGAAGGAGACGGGGATGCGGCCGATGGCCTGGGTGGCGTCGGTGTGGAGCCAGACGCCCTGGCCGCTGAGGGCTCCTGCGAGGGCGGCGAGGTCGTAGCAGGCGCCGATCTCGTTGTTGGCCAGCATGAGGGAGGCCGCGCCGACGTCCTCGTGGGCGAAGCGCGCCGCGAGGGCGTCGGGGGCAGGGAGGCGCCCCAGGGGGTCCACGTCGAGCCAGACGACGCGGCGCCCCTGGGCCTCCAGGGCGCGGAGGGGCGCCAGCACGGAGGGGTGCTCGACGACGGAGGCGGCGATGGCCCGCCCCGGCGGGAGGGCGCGGTGGAGGGTCTGCACGGCGAGGTTGTTGGCCTCGCTGGCGCCGGAGGTGAAGACGACCTCGGTGAGCGAGGCGCCGAGGGCGCGGGCGACCTCGCGGCGCGCCTCCTCGACGGCGGCGCGGGCGCGCTGGCCGTCGCGGTGGATGCTGGAGGGGTTGCCGTGCAGCTCGACCAGGGCGGCCTGCATGGCCTCCAGCGCGGCGAGGTGCAGCGGGGCGGTGGCGTTGTGATCGAGGTAGATGCGGTGCTGCATGGGTGGGCGGCGTGCGCCGCGCTGCTCAGTGCCCGACGACCTGGTTGCGGCCGTTGCGCTTGGCGTCGTAGAGGCGGGCGTCTGCGAGCTTGATCAGCTCGGTGGGGTTGGGCTCGGCGCGGAGGTTGCCCTCCCAGGCGCCGCTGGTGGCGCCGAGCTGGCGCATGTACTCTTCGAGGTCTGCGACGCCCATGCTGACGGTCACCGGGAGGATGGCCTGGTCGAAGGAGAAGGGCTCGGCGGCGATGAGGCCGCGCAGCTTCTCGGCCAGGCGCATGGCGTCGGGCTTGGTCAGCTCGGGGAGGAGGAGGACGAACTCCTCGCCGCCATAGCGCGCGAAGATGTCGTCGCGCCGGATGTGGCGCTTGACCCGCTCCGCGAGCTGCTTGAGGACAAAGTCCCCGGTGAGGTGGCCGTAGGTGTCGTTGACGCTCTTGAAGAAGTCGATGTCGAAGACGATCAAGGCGAGCTGGCGGTTGTAGCGCAGCGAGCGGCTCATCTCCCGCTCCAGGCTCTCCATGAAGTAGCGCTTGTTGAAGGCCTGGGTGAGGCTGTCGGTGGTGGTGAGGCGGTAGATCTCGTCGTGGTAGGCGCTCTCGACGTTGGAGCCGGAGAGGAACTTGAAGATCGTGCGCCCGACGCGGATCTGGTCGCCGTCTTTGAGGCGGTGCTCGCTGATCTGGCGGTCGTTGACGTAGGTGCCGTTGGTGGAGCCGAGGTCGCGGACGACCACCTTCTCGCCGTCGTTCACCAGGAGGGCGTGGTTGCGCGAGATGGAGTCTTCGTCGATCTGGATGTCGGTCTTGGAGGAGCGGCCGATGAGGGTGGAGGGCTGGGAGAGGGCGTAGCGCCGCCCGAGGTCCACGCCGTTGATGACGACCATGCACGCGTCTCGCCCGTCCTGCTCGGCAGGGGGCTTGGAGATGACCGTGATGACTGTGCTGTCTCGGCTCATGAAACCAGCCCGAGGCAAGGCCGTCCTGGGGGGAGGAGGAGCGATCCGTGCTCTTGTGATGCTGCGCCGCAGAGGTTCGTTCGCGTGGCGGTCAGCCATCAGCGAGTATACAACCCCCGCGCACCCCAGGCAAATGCCCTGCGCGCGCCGCGCAATTATTTCGCGGCGCGCGCAGCGGCCTCAGGGGATCTCGACCAGGGAGAAGGCCTCCGCCACGTCGATGATGTCGCGCAGCGTCAGCCCGCCGGCGTCGGCCAGCTCCCCGAAGTCCGCCCCTGCGCTGGCGCGGAGGGTGACGGCCTGCACGCGAAGCTTGCGGCGCGCGGTGGGGTCGGCCAGCTCGTAGGCCGAGGGATCGGGGAGGGTGACCTCCGCCTGGCTGGCCGGGGCCCACACCACCCACTTCTGGCCGCCCTCGCCTTCAAAGACCGCCCGCACCAACCCCGCGCCCTCAGGCGCCGCCAGGCTCAGGGTGCGGTCGCTCGCGTCCTCCGGATCACCCCAGCTCGAGCCCTCACCGAAGCCCAGGAAGTCCGCGCGCGGCAGCGTCGGCGCGTTGGGGATCGCCTCCCCCGGCTCCGCTGCTGTCACGATCACCGAGGTCGCCTCGCCGCGGCCCCCGCCGGTGTCGAAGCGCAGCGCCACCGCCACCATGGCGTAGCGCGCGTTGGGGCCGAGCACGCCGCTGTGGAGCGGGCTCATGTTCATCCGCACGGGCTGGTCGCCGCTCACGTCCGGCTCGCCGTCCACCACGCCGTCGGGGGTGTCGTCGTTGCCGCGCTTGTCCAGCGCCGCCGTGATGCCCAGCGGCACGAAGCCCTGCCCCTCGACCAGCGCGCCGCCCAGGACGACGACGCCCTCCAGGTACTCGCCGCCCGCCTGGGGCAGCGTCGGCACGTCCAGCGTCACGGGGATCGCCGTGGGGACCTTCAGCGTCAGGTCCACGTCGCTCCGCACCGGCAGCTCCGGCTGCGCCCCCAGGCTCACGTCCGTCCGCAGCCCCGAGTAGAAGTTGCGGAAGAAGGGCAGGACCGCCGCGACGATGCTCCCCACGTTGAAGTCGCCGCCCACCGCCCCGATGATCTGCGTCACCAGGTTCGGGTTCTCGATCAGGCTCACGCGGCCGCCCAGGCTCCACATGATCGGCTGGCCCTCGCGCCCGATCAGGTAGTAGCGCCGCACCAGCGGCTGGCGGTTCAGGTTGAGGACGACGCCGCCGGGGATCTCCGTGGGCTCGTCGGTGGGCAGGCCCAGGCTGTTGGCCGGGAAGTACTGCGGGATGTTCGGCCCCGTGATGAGCTCAAAGTTCAGGTCCAGCAGCCCCGCCCCGATCCCGAAGCCCGAGAGCGCCACCTCGATCTCGCCCAGGTTGATGGCGCTGCGGAAGTCCACCGTCCCGCCCACCACGTCCACGTTCTCCAGCCCCGAAAAGTCCAGCTCGCGGCTCGCCTCGTCGATGGCGACCTCCGTCTGGACGTTCTGGCTCATGGGGAAGAGGAGATCGGCTCGGCTGGCGCCCGCGATCGTCATGTAGGTGTAGCCCGGCGCCAGGACCGTCACCGTGGCCGTGGCCGGGTCGGCCCCCTCAAAGACCACCTGCCCGGCGGCGTCCGTCGTCAGCGCCGTGTCGCTCTCGCCGTGGAGGATGACCTGGGCGCCCTCCAGCGGCGCCAGCGTGGTGTCGTCCAGCACGGTCACCCGCACCGACTCC
Organism: Myxococcota bacterium; assembly: GCA_963169075.1. Classification (GTDB taxonomy): domain Bacteria; phylum Myxococcota_A; class Bradymonadia; order Bradymonadales; genus CAUJGC01. The sequence goes on along the minus strand of CAUJGC010000080.1, from coordinate 2,610 downwards.
GCCGCAGGCGCCCCCAGCGTGCTCAACACCAGCGTGTCCCCCGGATCGGCGGCGTTGCCGCTGACCCGCGCCGTGATCGTCGCGGCGCCGGCGCTCCCACCCGCCGTCAGCGTCGTCCCGTCGGCGCTGATCACGTCCCCGTCGCTGGTGGTGATCTCGAAGGTCACCCCGCTCTCCACCGTCGCCGCCGGGTTGGCTGGATCGTAGGCCACCACCTGGAGCGCCAGCGTCTCGCCCTGCACCAGCACCCGGGGCTGCGTCAGGATGCGCGCCTGGAGGCCCGCCCCCGCCGGGGTCGGCGCGCAGATGCCGTCCGCGCACACCTCACCTTCGCCGCACTCGGCGTTCACGGTGCAGATGAAGGTGAAGCACGCCCCCGTGTCCTCGTTGCACTGGCAGTCGTAGCGCGCGTCCTTGCAGTGGGTGTCCATCCCCGCCCGCCCCGCGCAGGTGTCGTCGTCCGAGCACGAGAAGGGCTCGACGCAGCACCCCATCTGGCACGACCAGCCCGCCGGGCAGAGGCTCAGGTCCGGCGTCCCGTTCCCGTCCAGGCACGCGATCCCCTCGTCGCCGCAGGCGTTGGGGTTGTTGTTCACCGGGTTGTTGGCCGAGTTGTTGTTGACCGCGTTGTTGACGTTGTTGGTGCCCGGGTTGTTGTTGGTGCCCGGGTTGTTGTTGGTCCCCGCGTTGTTCGCGCTGCTGTTGTTGCTCGTGCTGGGCTTGGGATCGTCGTCGCCGCACCCCGCGCCGCTCCACGCCACCAGCGCGACCACCAGGGCCACCGTCCACCCCCGCCCCCTGCTCATCTTCACACGCTCCATAGCTCGCCTCATCCGCTGGTCATGACCCAATGCACGCCGCCGCAACTGCTTGTGGCACCGGGTGGCACACTAGCCCAAGCCGCCGCACGGTGCAAACGACGCGCGCCAGGGGGCTTTCTTGTCCTCCGACGCTCCACCGCATAAAGTAGACCCGCGCGCTGTTCTGCGCGTGTGTCTGCGGCCCCTCGCCGCGCCCCTCCTCCACGCGACCCTCGGACGACGCCATGGATCGCCGCTCCACCCTCCCGCACCTCCTCCCGGGCCTGACCTGCGCCGCGACGCTCGTGATCGCGCTCCTGGCCGCGCCCGCGCCGGCCCGCGCTGACTTCTACCGCTACCTCCAGAAGGACGGCTCCGAGCTGGTCACCAACTCCCCGCGCAAGGGCCTCAAGCTCCTGGAGCACATCCGGGATGGCAGCGGGAGCGGCGGCGGCGGCGGCGGCGGCGGCGGCGGCAGCCGCACGATCTCCGCCAAGCACCAGGCCGCCAAGGAGCGCGCCATCCGCCAGCGCGACGCCCACGCCCAGGGCGGCACCGATCTGGGCGACGCCTCCCAGACCCGCGAGAGCCGCTACGATCACTACATCCGCGAGGCGGCGGACGCCTACGGCCTCCCCTTCGCCTTCATCAAAGGCGTCATCAAGGTCGAGTCCAACTTCAACCCGCTGGTCGTCAGCCCCGTGGGGGCGCAGGGCCTCATGCAGCTCATGCCCGCCACCGCCGACTTCCTGGGCGTGCAGGACCCCTTCGACCCGCGGCAGAACATCATGGGCGGCGCCAAGCTCCTGAGCCTCTTGACCCGCCGGTACAACGGGGATATCAACCTCGTGCTCTCGGGCTACAACGCCGGTGAGGGCGCCGTGGACCGCTACGACGGCATCCCCTACGCGCAGACCCGCGAGTACGTCCGGCGCTGCTACTACCACTACAAGCAATACCAGCGGCAGGAGGTCGAGGTCGCCCGCGATTGACCTCCCCCACGCCCCGGAGCCCGCATGGCCGCCTCCTCCATCCGTCAGGATGTCTTCAACCTCCCCAACATGCTCACCTGGCTGCGGGTGGCGGTCATCCCGATCTTCATGTGGCTCCTCTACCGCGGCGACCCCCTCTCCTGCACCATCGCCGCCGTCATCTTCACCCTGGCCGCCATCACCGACTTCGTGGACGGCTACCTCGCCAGGCGCCTCAACCTGGTCTCGCTCACCGGGAAGTTCCTCGATCCCCTGGCCGACAAGCTCATCATCACCGCCGCCCTCATCATGCTCACCTGGAGCGGCGACATCCAGGCCTGGCTCACCACCATCATCATCTGCCGCGAGATCACCATCACCGCGCTCCGCGCCATCGCCGGCACCGAGGGCATCCTCATCAAGAGCGACTCCTCAGCCCGCCTCAAGACCGCGTTTCAGCTGGTCGGTGTCCTCGGGATGATCATTCACTTCGACTATAATATCAACTTCTTATACATGCAGTATGATATAAATTTCCATATCATCGGCTACTGCTTCACCCTCGTCAGCGTCGCGCTCGGCCTCTGGTCGGCCTTCTTCTACTTCGCGGACTTCATCCGGGGCATCGGCGCCGCGCAGACCCCCCCGGCTGCGTAACGTCTGGCCTGCTCGGCCAGACGAACGCAGCCGGCCCCCCCCGTGACGGGGGGGGCCGGCCCCGGTCCGCCGATGAAGCGAAGCGGAGTCGGCGGTTACGGGGCCGGGGGGGGGGGGGCGGGGAGGTGAAGGTGGCACCCCCGGCGGCACCGGCGCCGCCGGGGAGGAGGAGGGGGGTGTGG